>DATFDP010000227.1:0-21292 GCA_035252015.1 Terriglobales bacterium | reverse complement strand
GCCGTAGACGTTGTAGAACTCAAGGAAATCGTTGCGCAGCTGAAAGTTCTCCCCAATCTTCATGGGCGGCAGGTTCATGCCTTCCTCGAAGCGGGAGCGCGCGCTCACCGGCATGCCGCCGGGCTCGATGGCGCCGGTTTCCGTCGTATGCAAGGCCGCCGAAGCCCAGGCAATCAATTCGCCCTTATAGAAGATGGGCATCAGGGCGACCTGGTCGGGGTTATGAATGCCACCGTAGAGGGCGTCGTTGGTATACCAGATGTCGCCTTCGCGGATGCCGGGATTGTCGGCGTAATATTTGCGGATAAACTTAATCACAATGGGCTGAATGATGGCATGGAGGTAGGTGCCGCAGGAGGCGTTCACCAGGTCGCCGTTGGCGGTAAAGATGGCCACCATGGAGTCGCCGGAGACGCCGAAATAGCTGCGCGAGGAGCGCACGAACACTTCCATAGCTTCGTCCAGGATATCGTTGGTTACCTGGACGCCGATTTCGTAGTCGCCCTTCGCGATGCGGGCAGCGCCCTCGACTTCACGCGGGGTTGCGGGCGCCGGCTTGAGCCATGCGAGCTTCTCGGCGGTGGTTGGAATAGGCATGTTTCTCCTTGGAGCCTGCGGGCTCTTCCATTATGCCGAGCCCGTGCTGATCAACCGTAAAGTTCATGGAGGCAGGCACAACGATGGTGGTGTATTCGCCTTCCAGGATTGCTGGACCCTCCACCACGTTTCCCGGACGCAGCGCCTCGTAGGTAAATATGGGCGTGGGCTGGAAATCGTTGGCCTCCGGCCAGAAAACCGGGCGTTCACCTTTGCGCGCCGTTTTAGGATCGTGGCCTTCCAGCGGAATTTCAGGCAGATGAACCTTCTCGGTGGGAACAATGGCCTTGAGGATGAAGCTTTCGATGAAGACGCCACCCTGCGGATTGACCACAAAGGGGCTGAAGGCTTCGCTGAACTCCTTTTCGAAGGCGTCGCAGATGGCCAGCACATCTTCGGGAGTGTGCAGGGCCAGGCGCGGAGAGAGCGCTCGCTTCACGTGAAACTGGCCACCGTAGAGCATGTCTAGTTCGAGCACGAAGCTTGCTTTTCGTGAGTCCAGGCCGTCGCCGGTCAGGTCGCGCTTGGCCTGCGCGATCAGGCTCTCGACGGTGCGGTTGAAGACGTCGTACTCGTTGGCCAGGCGCTGCGAGCCGGGCTCCAGGAGGGTGAGCTTCCTGGAGACTTCGTAGACGTGCATGATGTCCATGGTGGAGGAGCCGAAGGCGCAGAACACCGGCGAAAATGGGAATGTCACCGCCTTGGGGATATCGCCTTTGAAGCCCTCCACGTGCGTAGGGCCGGCGCCGCCGGCAACAAAGAGGATGAACTCTTCCGGACTGTAGCCGCGCAGATGCACTTCTTTCATGATGGCCGAAGCCATGTTGCCGTTGACGATCTTGCGAATGACCTGCGCGCCTTCCTCAACCGAAATCCCCAGCGGCTTGGCTACCTTGTCGCGAATGGCCTGCATGGCGCGGTTCTTCAGCAACTTCATGCGGCCGCCGAAGTAGAACTCAGGATTGATGTAGCCGAGGACAACGTCGGCATCAGTGACCGTGGGGTCTGTGCCCCCCAGGTTGAAACAAGCCGGCCCAGGCAGCGAGCCGGCGCTGCGCGGACCTACCTGGAGCTGGTTGTGCAGCAGGCGATTAATAGAGGCAATGGAGCCACCGCCCGCACCCACCGACAACGTTTTGATCATGGTAATGCCTACCATCCAGCGGTCAATGATGGGGCGGAAGTCGTAGCTGCGCACACTGTCCTTCACCACCAGACCGACGTCGAAGCTGGTGCCGCCCATATCGGTCATGACCACGTTCTGGTAGCCGAGCGAACGGGCCACGTGGTGCGCTCCCATCAGCCCGGACACAGGGCCGCTGTTGAAGGTGCGGCTGGCGGTCGTACGGAAGACTTCGGTGATGCCGCCGGAGCTCTGGATCATGAGCAATGGCTTGCGGTAGCCGCGCTCGCGCAGCTTGTCCCACATGGCGGAAAGCTCGATCTGCATGGAGCGGTGGAGATAAGCGTCGAGAATGGCGGCCATGGTGCGCTCGTACTCGCCCATTTTGCCCACCACCTGCCCGGCCAGCACCACCGGCAGATAGCCGATATGAAACTCTTTATATTCGTCGCGGATGATTTCCTTCACCCGGTGCTCGTGAACCGGGTTGAGGAAGCCCCAAAGGAGAGAGACCACGAAGCCGCGCGCGCCGCGAGCCACCAGAGCGCGCACCTTTTCGCGAACATCGTTCTCGTTCAGGGGGCGAATTACGCGGCCGCGGGAGTCTATGCGTTCCTTCACGCCGACAATCATGTGCCGCGGGATGAGCGGCTCCGGCTTGTTCTGCACGGCAAGGTTTCTGCGCTCCGCCACGCGCGTGCCGTCAATCCACTGCGCACCACGGCCCATTAGGACCACATCTTCGTGGCCCTCGGTGGTAATCAGGCCGAGGCGCGGGCCTCTTTTCTCGATCAGCCGGTTCATGGCGATGGTGGTCGAGTAGCGGATCATATCAATGGCGGGCAGGAGTTCGTCCATCTTCATGCCCAAGGCGACAGCGCCTTCTTCAATCACCTTAGAGAAGCAGACGGAGAGATCGTAAGGGGTAGTAGGAACTTTTTTGACAAGGACCTTTTCGCGGAAATGGAGAACCAGATCGGTGAAGGTGCCTCCGACGTCAATGTCAATGGAGTTCATTCCGCGACCTCGATGCGCTGATCGCGGATGACGAATTCGCCCTTGCGCAGGCGCTGTTTCAGCTTGTCCAGGTCAATTTCAATGTCGTGAATGATGGGGTGCCCAGGCGGCAGGTACTCGGTTTCTATCTGCGTTCCACAACCGGGACAGTAGTATTCGATGATGCGCACCCAGCTGGGATCAGGGGCGAAGTTGTATCCGCTAGAAAGCAGCGGGGGATGGACCTCGCGCGGATCGCGGTTGTGAAGCAGGCAGCCTTTCTTGTAATTTTCACGGGCGGAACCCATGGCGTGGCCGCAGCGATTGCACAGCCACTGCTCGCGGTCCACGTCGAGGTCCAGGTACTCAGTGATGCGCAGGCGATTCTGTGTTTCCGAGGGCATAGGGTCTCGCAGGCTCATTTGGTGCGTTTTACGACGGCGTTCCCCAGCGCGTCCGTGCTTGCGGTCCAATTGTCCGGAACAAGATACGTGGTGTTGACGCCTTCCAGAATGGCGGGGCCCGCAACTTGATTGCCCGGCTGCAGCGACTCCCAGCGAAACACTTGCGCTTGGCCGCCGCGGCTGCCCCAGGCAACCGGCCGTGACCCGATACGAGCGTGAGCGGAATCCGCCGCTCCCAGGGAACGCTGCCCCAGATGAGACTTGGGCATCGCCTTGCGGGCGCGCAGGCGAACCAGCTTGAATTGGAAGTCGCGGCCCTGGAAAGTTCCCGCCGCTGCCAGCGCCGTCTCCACCGCGGCCTGAAGTTCTCCCGGGGCGCGCAGCGTCAACTCCGCGCAGGAGGCAGAAACCGAGGTGCCATTCTGAGCAAGCTCTAATTCCACGGTGTAGGTCACATCGTCGGGAGAGATTCCTTCTCCCAGCAGGTCCTGCACGCTCTCCGCCTTCATCTCGCGGACGATGTCGCGCACCTCTGCAATGCCATCGGGCGACACCTGAATGCCTGCCACCCCGCGCTCGTAGAGGTGGGAAATATCGGAGACCGATGAACCAAAAGCGCTGAATACCGGGCCGAGGGCGAGGAAGTATACGGTTTCGAGGCCAAGTTTTTCGGCCACGCCACAGGCAAACAGGCCGCCGTTGCCGCCGTATGCGAAGAGCGCGTGGCGCGAAAGCTTTTCCCGCAAGTCGGCCTGCGCCTCGTGGACCAGCTCGGCAACCATGCTGAAAGCGCGGTCAATGATGGCGTGGCAGGCTTGCTCCGTCGAAAGCCGCAGGGGATGAGCGACGAGCTCGTCAATCGTCTGGCGGGCCAGTTGAGCGTCAAGCGGCTTGGCGCCGCCCAGAAAATACTCGGGATTGATCAGACCTGCCGTTAGGAAGGCATCGGTGAGCGTCGCCTGCTCGCCACCCAGCGCATAGCAGGCAGGGCCAGGAAACGAACCCATGCTCTCCGGGCCAAGCTGGACCTGGGCCTGCCCGGCAGGTTTGACCACGCTGCCACCGCCCAAAGCAATGGACCGTAAATAGGGCAGCGCCACGTTCACGTTGATTCCGAAAAAGTCGGAGGGCTTGCGCGTGACAGGCTCCGAATTCCGCAACACGCCAACTTTGGCCGTAGTGCCCCCCACGTCGAGGGCGATCGCATCACTCAGGCCGTAGTGCCGCGCCATATAGGCGCTGCCCTGCAAACCCAGGATGGGGCCGGATTCGATGGTATCAATCGCCTTCGTCTTATAAATGCCGGCCACGCCACCGTTGACGTGGCTGACCAGGAACGCACCGGGATAGCGGTAAGTTTCGCGCAGCTCGTCCTCGGCCTTGAAGAGCGTGGCCGCAAGCGCGCCGTGGGTATAGGCGTTGATTAACACGTAGCAGGTGCGAGTGCTGTCGTCGGCGCCTTTGGCCATGTCGCTGCCGGCCAAGACGGGCACTGACCCCAGGAAGTGGTCGGGGTACTGCCTGTCCACAATCTTCTTGATAGCGGCTTCCCGCTCCTGGTACCCGACGCTGCCCTGCAGGCTCACGCAGATGCGGCGCACGCCGTTCTCCAGGAGCACACGCGCGGCGTTCATGACGACGGTTTCATCGTGGGAGCCGTTGAGGCCCACCACGTCGTCTTCCGCCAGCAACCGCCCGAGAACCACGCTTGGCGATTGCTTGCCGTACAGATCCTTCTCGTGCCCCCCGGAAACCAGCAGGCCAACTCGCGGACCGCGCTGCTCGGCCAAGACGTTGGACGTGATGGTGGTGGACCAGCGGATGAGCTCGACGTTTTCCAGCAGGTCAATCGGCTCAGCGAAGCCCAGCTTGGCTGCGCCCTGCGCGAGGCAGTCGAAGAGGCATACGGTGAGGTCGTGAGGCGTGGAATCCACCTTGACGCAAACTACCTGGTCGCCGCTGGTGAAGATCCCATCTGTCAGTGTGCCGCCCACATCAATATCTACTGTCCACACGAGCTGATCACCTCGGAGCAGGAGAGATGTTTGAGGAGGTCCTGCGAACGCATGGTCCAGCCGAAAAACGACTCAACATTGAAAACGGTCGCCTGTTGGGCGCTAACGTCACCGGCCTGCATGGTGGCATCCAGCAACAGAATAGGCCAGTAGTCGAGGAAATAAGCATCGCGCAGGGTAGATTCCACACATACATTCGTGGCAATGCCGCAGAAAAACAGGTAACGGACGCCGCGCACGCGGAGCTGGGCGTCAAGGGTGGTGCGGACAAAGCCGCTGTAGCGGGTTTTGACGATCACCAAGTCGCCGGGCCGGGGCGCCAGCTCGTCAACAATGGCGAAATCCCAGGTGCCCTCGGTGAGCAGTTTGCCTTTCAGCTCCGGCCGCTCGCCCATGAGCCGCATGCCCAGTTCCTTGTGCGAGTTGGGGGAGTTGGGTCCGCCGGCGTTGCTCAAGTCGGGCTTGTAGCCCATTTGCAGGTAGACGACGGGAATGCCGGCAGTACGCGCAGCATCGAGCACGGGCCGGATGGCGCTGATAACGCGCGGAGCGTCTGAGATATCCACGCCGCCCACATCCAGCATGCCACCCTTGCTGGCGAAAGCGTTTTGCATGTCCACCACCACGATGGCGGAGCTGGCGAGGTCAACTTCTGTCGCCTCGGGCTTGGTATCGAGCATGATCATCGGCTGGGACCGCTAATGGCTCTCGTATAGTTTCTTTATCAGCTGCCCTTTCATTTCGAACCGGGGCAAGGTGCCGGAGGGTACCATTTCCACCTGCGACGGCACGTTGAGCACGGCTTTGATCTTGCGCTCCAGGGCAGCGCGCAAGTCTACCAAGTCGGCCACTGCCTCGGCGAATTCGGCCACCACCTTCAACGGCGGCTTCACTCCCGGCCCGGGCGCATCCAGCAGAATCTGGATTTCCCCTGTGGTTCGAGGATAGAAGCTGGACACTACGTCCCGGACTGCAGAGGGAAAGACGTTCACCCCGAGCACAATCAGCATGTCGTCAGTGCGCCCCACGCAGCGCAGCTTGAAACTGGTGCGCCCGCAGGCGCACGAAGTGCCGAGGATTGTAACTCTATCGCGGGTGCGAAAGCGCAGCAAGGGCACGCATTCGCGCTCCAGGCTGGTGTAGACCAGCTCGCCGGAGACGCCGGTCTCGATAGGCAAAACCTCGCATGTCTCGGGATCAATTACCTCCACATACACATATTCCTGCCCGTTAAAGTGCATGCCAGACTGGTCTTTGCACTCAGCAAAAAGGATGGGAACCATGTCGGCATTGCCCAAACCTTCGGTGACGCAGGCACCGAATTCGCTGGTTATTTTGGCACGCACGGCGGGAATGCCTACCCCGGGCTCCGCGCCGCAGACGATCTTGCGGAAGCCGAGGTCACCCGGGTCTATGCCGGTTTCGCGGCGCACGTAATCGGCCAGATAGATGGCGTAGGAAGGCGTGCAGTGGAGGGCGTTGGCGCCCAGGCTTTGGGCCACGAGCACCAGCTTCTCCGAGGCGCCTGTTCCCACTGGCACGAAGGTGGCGCCAATAAGCTCCAGCGCGTCTTTGGCAGGCAGGCCGCCGGCAAACATGGCCAAGCTAGCGCCATGAATGATGACATCAGTGGGGCGAATGCCCTGGGTGTAGAACGAGCGTGCCGTCACCCGCCTCCACACCTCGGCATCCCGGTGGGTAATGCCCACGAAGCTGGGTCGGCCGGTGGTGCCGGTGGAGGCATGGATACGAATGACGCTGGTCATATCGCTAGCCATGTGGCGGCCCAGAGGCGGACAGGCGGCCTGGCTGTCGCGCAATTCTTCCTTGGTAGTGAAGGGGAAGCTCGGCACGTCACTTAGAGAAGTGAAATGCTCGCGGCGTAAGCCAACTGCGCCGAACTTATCCTGGTAGAAGGGGGAGCGGGCGTACAGGTAATCGAGCTGCCGCGCTAGCTTGGCCTGCTGCAGTTGTCGAAGCGCAGCGCTGCTCAAAGTCTCAATTTCGGGATCGAAGTACTCGTCGGGCTGAATCTCAGAATAGGGGCTCTCACTGGCAGATACCGGTTTGGAGCTGTTCATCCCGTGCCCGTATTATTCCAAAGTGTCCGCTATGGGAGAGGACGGCGGAGAACAGAGTGTATGCTCTCCGCCACGCCTGCGTTACTGATTCGTGCTGAGCCGTGCTTCCGGAGCGCAAGCTAGAACGAAAACTTAATCGAGGCCTGCAGCTGCCGCGGGTTCAGCATGGTCCTGGGACCGCCAAACAGCGGGTTGGGAATGGGAGGACCGGCGGCCGGACATCCACCCACCTGTGCCGCTTCGATCATCTGTGACACCGAATCCTTGTAGTGCACCGGTACCAGGCCGTTGCAGAAATTGTAGGTGCCGTAGACCGAAGTCACTTCATCCACATTGGGCCGATTGAACAGGTTGAAGGCGTCCACGGCAGTTTCCATCGTCATGCGCTCCGCAATTTTGGTCAGATGGAAGGTACGTGACAGGCGCAAGTCTACTGAGCGCAGGTTATCGCCCTGGTAGCTATTCCTGGGAGCATAGCCTACGCGGTCGGTCACGGGATTGGTGTCGCCGTTGGCATCGAAGCCGACGAACAAGGTGAATGGCCGGGGCGACTGCACGGTTACGATGCTGCTTAGTTCGAAGTTGCGCAGGAAGGTGTGCTGCGGCCCTTCCAGGGTGAAGTTGCCCACAAGACGATGGCGAACATCCTGATTCGACGTGGCGCGCTCCAAGTCGCGTCGGTATAAATCCTGAGGCGTGCTGACAAAGGTGGTGAAGGTTCCGTCGTCCAGAGTATGTGAGAAGGTGTAGTTGGCGTTCAGGGTGACGTAGTGCCCTGCCCTCTTGTTCACCTGTAACGTCAGCCCGTGGTAAACGGAGTTGCCGCTGTTATCAGTGAAATACAGCAGGCCCCCATTCGTATATAGCGGGTTCCCCACGTTCGGTGCAGGAGCGAAAAATTCCTTACCGACAGGCCAGTCAGGAGGCGGGGCGCCTGCCGGGGGACAGAATGTAGCGACGTTATTTTCCCCGCTTGGCGGACAGACATTGAGGTTTTCCGCGCGCACGAGGTGATGAGCGGCAACAAAGATGTAGCCGGCGCCCACCGTAAACCCACCGCCTACCTCACGGTCAATTTCGAGATTGGCCTGTTCGGAATATGGAATGGGGCTGCGATGGTCTACCAACCCGTCTCCTATGGTCACCGCCGTTCCCTTGGGACCTGTGTCGAAAAGGGGTGGAACTTGTCCGGTCGCGATCAGGGTCGCGGCGGCTTGTGAAGGAAGCGGCCAGGGATTTCCTGCCGGATCGTTCACGCCGGGGGCATACGGGGTTAGTTGATTCAAAGCCCAGGTGGCGTTTTCAGCCCCATGCCTAATTCCGGGGATGTTGGTGTTGGGAATTACCGCCGGACGCTGCGGCTGCGTGATGAACAGAAACGAGAGGTTATAGCGATCGTCAAAGATGCCGAATCCGCTGCGGATTACCGTCTTGGAGTCCGGCGAGTAGGCAAACCCGATGCGTGGCTGGAAACCGTCGTAGTGCGGGTCAATTTGCTTCGAGAGGCCGCTCTCAAAGTCGTAGCGCAAGCCGTAATTGAAGGTCAGTTTGGGCGTAATGCGCCACTGGTCCTGCGCATAGAAACCGTAATAGGCGTGGTTGAGCGTCTCCGAGAAGTTAGCTGTTTGCGAGGGCAGATATGCATTCTGCCAGTTCGTCGGAATCGGCGGCGGGAAACTGCCGGGCACGATGGGACCCGTACCCACAGGCGCACCCCAGAACACGATGGGTGTCCCGGCCAAGGGATCAGCGGGATTGGGCCCAGGCACCGCAGGAATGGGTGGAAACAAGGCATTCTGCGGGCCCAGGGCCAGCGGACAGGGTCCATCCGCCGGATTCGAAGGAATGTAAGGCAGGGGCGTTCCGTGAGCCTGATCGTAGAGGTTAGCGAAATCCACCAGACAGTTGATGCCCGGCAGCACGATGCGCATAGGCGTGAAGCCTGGCCAGGTGACGTAATTCTGGATCTGGTTGATGTCGGCTCCGAACTTGAATACGTGCGAGCCCTTTACCCAGGAAAGCGAATCGGAAAATTGCTCCCGATTCTCCCAGATGGCGTCGAGCACGCCGAAGTTGTGGCCGAACAACAGCGAGTTGGGAATGTCGAGGTTGGGCTGTCCGGTCACGCCGGGAAAGTTGTAGTGGCGGCGCGCATACTGCACGAGCACGTCGTTGACCAGGTTATTGCGAGGGGTGGATGTAACCGAACCCACCAGCGATTGGTCGCGCACGAACACGTTGTGGCCGCTGCTGGGCGCGCCAATGCCGCCGCCATCCAGCGTACTGCCCACCAGCTGGTTCAAGTCCCGCCCGTCTTCAATGTTGTAGCGGATGGAAAAATTGTTGTGCGTGCTCAGCTGGTTGTCCAGCTTGATAATGCCATAATCATTGTCCTTGGTTTTGAGAACATTGGGACTCTCCGGCGGCAACCCCAGTATCGCCTTGGCCTGGTTAATCAGGGCGAGGTCGTTGAAGAACGTATCGGGGAAAGTGGGCGACTCACCCCGCCGCTGTCCTTCGTAGTTCATGAAAAAGAATGTCTTATCTTTGCGAAGGGGTCCACCCAGGCTGCCGCCAAACTGGTTTTGCCGCAGCACATTGGGTTGCGGAGAGGGCTGCAACAGGGAGCGCGCGTCAGCAGCGTTGTTCTGCAGGTAATCGTAAGCGGTGCCGTGCAGGGTGTTGGTGCCCGACTTGGTGACGATGTTGACGATGCCGCCTAGCGCCCGACCGTACTCGGCGCCAAAGCTGTTATTCACCACGCGGAATTCCTGCACCGAATCCTGCGGCGGCGTGGCGCGCTGGGAACCGGTAGCGGTATTGACGTTGTCCGCGCCATCCACCGTGACTTCGTTGCTCAAGTCGCGCATGCCAGCAAAGGAAACGCGCGTCACTTCGAACTCGGTGATGGTGGATTGCAAGCTGGTGCGGCCGGTGGCCACGCCCGGAGTCAGCAAGGCGAAGTCAGTAAACAGGCGGCCGCTGATAGGCAGGGATTGCACTTGCTGAGTGTCAATTACCTGGCTGATTTCTGTGCGTGTGGTCTCAATGGGGGGCGCTTCGGTGGTGACCTCAACCTCTTCGCCCTTGGTCGCGATCTTGAGCGTGACATCCTGCGTGGCGGTCTGCCCTACCGTAAGCGGAATGCCGCTTTGCACGTAGGGAGCAAACCCTGAGTAGGTGATCTTGAGTTCATAGCGACCGGGCGGCAGGCTGGGCAGCGCGTAAAAACCGGAAGTGTTCGTAGTGGCGCGGTACATCCGGTTGGTATCCACGTCGCGCACCGCGATGGCAGCACCCACCACCACATCGCCGCTTGGGTCGCGCACCGTTCCGTTCAGCAGGGCGACGTTGGCGCCTACTTGCGCGAACAATGGGCTGACGAAAATGGCGAATACACCCAAGGCGAAAGCAGCCAGAAGAGCGGTACGTCCCCTCATAAAGATCACCCCTTTTTGGGCTTGCAGATCGAACAGCTAGGAGACCCACAACGGAAAAGCGGTGAGCAGGTGTACCGCTCCAGTGGTATGGTTGTCAAGCCTTTAATCGACTGTTTGTGCGAATATCGGCGCAAGCTTCAGTTTTTCCCGCGAACCGAAATATTCGCGTCGTTCTCTGTCGCGATCGCCCGACGAACTGCTGAAAAATTCAACGCACTTCTGCAGTCTGTGCCTTCAGCGTGCCTCGGCGAAGATGTACCGTCTCGCACAAGAAAAGGGCCACGACAAAAATGGCGGCGCTACCCAAGGCGGACATCCACAGTGGTGTGGCCAGCCCGTGGCGCTCCGCCAAGGCCCCGCCCATAGTCGGGGCCGCCGTGGCGCCAAAGATCTCCCCAACCAGCGTGGCCACCCCAATGGAAGTGGCGGCAAATTGCGGCGGCACACTTTCCGTGGGCACCAGAACCATGACCAGCGAGGCGACGCCCTGGCCAGCATTGGTCAAAAATAAAATCGCGGCCAGCACCCAGGGAACCGAGTAAAGCGCGGGGAGCAGCAAAACAAGAGGCACCACGGTACACATCGCGGCCATCAGCAGTAGGATTGGCTTGCGGCCAACGCGGTCGGATAGACCCGGCAGGAGCAATCCGAGGCAAAAACTCCCCAGGCCGCCCGCTCCCAAAAGGAATCCCGCGGTGGTTGCCGCCTGGTGTGCCGTCTGAGTGATGTACAGAGGAGCAAAAACGTTCATCAGGAACAGCCAGGAAATAAAGCCGGCCGAGCCCAGGCAGCACAGCCACATGTTGCGATAGCGCAACACAGAAAAGTAATCCCTGAATCCAGGGCGAACATGATGCGCGTCCAGAGCTGCTTTTGGCGGCGGCTCCTTTACGAATCTCCAGATGAGCAACCCGATGATGAAACCAGGTACGCCGGCCACAAAAAAGGCCCAGCGCCAGCCCCAGCGGGAGGCTACCTGGGTGCTCAGGACGGGGGCGACGGCCAGTCCGACCAGCGCCGCCGCGCTCACCACAATGCCGACATTTCGCCCCCGCCGCTCTGGAGGGGATGACTCTTCAATGAGCGCGGTCATGATGGACCACGTCGGGCCCTCGGCTACGCCCATCAAAGCGCGCAATAAGAGCAATTCGTTAAAGGAGCGTGCCAAGCCGGAAAGCCAGGACAGAAGTGAAAAGGCAAACACCGCAGGCAGAAGGATTTTGCGCCGTCCCATCCGGTCCGAGAGAGCGCCAAACAGCAGCGTGGAAATGGCCCAGGTGATGGCCAGCGCTGAAGCCAGCAGGCCCACCTGCTCGTCGCTGAGATGGAATTCGGGAACGATGTAGGGCGCCAGATAGAGCTCCGACATGCGGTCAAGGAACACTGTTCCCCAGGCGAAGAACAGGATAGTGATGAGCAGGTTCTCGTAGCGGCGGGATTGTTCCACGTTATTCAGTTGGTACGGTCAGTGCAGCAGCATGCCGAGTTCCTGGGCTGCCGCGCACAGATGCGGAAGAAAGCGGCTTTGCATCTCCGATATAGAAATGCGCTGTGCCTGGGTGCCGATATTGACTGCCGCGGCCACGTTGCCTGCGGGAGCGCGGACGGGCACAGCCATGGAGCGCAAACCGAGTTCCAGTTCCTGATCCACAATTGCGTATCCGGCGCTGCGCACCAAACGCAGGATTTCCCGTAGTTTATTGGAGTCCACGACGGTGCGGTCGGTGTAGCGGGTAAGCTGCACGCTCGCAAGGTAAGAGTCCAGTTCCTGGTCGGGCAGGTTGGCCAGCAGCACACGGCCCATGGAGGTGCAGAACGCCGGCAGGCGGCTGCCGATGCCTAAGTCAACCGACATGATGCGGGTCACGTTAAAGCGGGCGATGTAAACGATGTCAAAACGGTCGAGCGCGGCAATGGAGCACGATTCGTGTACCAAACGGCTCACGTGTTCCAGAACCGGTAATGCCGCCGCCGCCAGCGGAGTCGAAGAGATGTAGGAGTAGCCCAGAGCCAGCACACGCGGCCGCAGAAAAAAATGAAACGCGTCGTCGCGGCCGGTCAGGCCCAGCTTGGTCAGCGTGTAAAGGCAGCGGCGTACAGCTGCACGCGACAATCCCGTCTTAGAACTCAGGTGGGAAATGGTGAGACGTTGCCGGGGCTCGGAAAAAGCCTGGATCACCGCCAAGCCACGGGCCAGCGAAGTCATGAAATTAGGATCGCCGCCCAATGCGGCGATTTCCTCTGCCGGTTTGCGCACCGCACGGCCGATCGGGGCCTCCAAGGCCGCGGTTTGGTCCTGCCACTTGGAAGGACTGAGAGCGCCCACTCGTCCCATGGCCACCCCCTTTTGAGCCGCGCCATACTACACGATAGGGCCGATATACGCACATGGTTTCGATAATCGCCTTGACAAGCAGTTTCTTCCCCGCATAGATTCCGGTCGACGTGGCTATAGGAAAACAGGCACAGCAGCAGGTGGCCGGCAGCGTGGGTCCGTACCGCCGTCCTCTTCCGGATACGCAACCGCCACACCTGCATCCGCCGTACGCTTCTTCGGTAAAGCGGGCGCCCCTGCAGCCGCTGGTTTACTTGCCGCACACGCTTTCCGAAGTCACCGGGCCAGTGTTTCCGCCGGAGACCACGGATCCGAAGGCCTGCGACCTGACGCGCCAGCATCGTGGCGAGCCGTTGGGCGAAAGAATCGTGGTGAGCGGACAGGTGCTGGATGAGGACGGCCGGCCAGTGCCGCACACCCTGATGGAAATCTGGCAGGCCAATGCCGCCGGCCGCTACCTGCACGCCAGCGATCAGCACAATGCGCCGTTGGATCCGAATTTCACTGGCTGCGGCCACACCCTGACCGATGCCGAGGGCCGCTACCGTTTTCTGACCATTCGCCCGGGCGAATATCCCTGGCGGAACCACTACAACGCCTGGCGGCCGGCGCACATTCACTTTTCGGTATTCGGCCCGGCGTTCGCCACTCGGCTGGTTACGCAGATGTATTTTCCCGGTGATCCGCTTCTGGCTTCCGACCCCATTTTCAATTGCACGGCTGATGAAAAAGCAAGCCAGCGGCTAATCTCGGTTTTCGACTGGGAAACAACGATTCCGGAGGAATCGCTGGGCTACAGGTTCGACATCATCCTGGCGGGGCGCGAGGCTACGCCCTGGGAGAGCTGAGATGACCCTGCAAGCGACCACATCGCAAACTGTGGGGCCATTCTTCTCCATTGGGTTCACCCGGCTGAACCGCGACAACCTAGCCCCATCGAAGGTTTCCGGCGAGCGGGTGAGCATTGAGGGCCGCGTGCTGGATGGCGATGGAGAGCCCGTGCCGGACGCTATCCTCGAAATCTGGCAGGCAAATTCGCAGGGCAAATACGCGCATCCTGACGATCAGCAGGACAGGCCCCTGGAGCCCGATTTCCGCGGGTTTGGCCGTATTTTCACGGACGCCGACGGCTGCTTCCGCTTTATGACCATCAAGCCCGGCCAAGTGCCCGGGCCTGGAGGCAAGCAACAGGCGCCCCACCTGGTGGTGAGCGTCTTTTCGCGGGGGCTGCTGCGCCGCCTGGTGACGCGTATTTATTTTCCTGACGAGCCCGCCAATGCTGACGATTTCGCGCTTGGCCTGGTGCCGCAGGATAGGCGCGCCACCCTGATTGCCAGCAGGATTGCCGGCCGCGGAGGCGCGCTCGCCTGGGACGTTCACCTGCAAGGTCCCAAGGAAACAGTTTTCTTCGACTGCTGAGGCTGAGTACACTGCGGCATGCATCTGCTCGACCCGCTGTTCCGCTGGCAAGCGGTAGAGGATATTTTTTCTGACCGCGCGCGGATTCAATCCATGCTCGAGTTCGAAGCGGCACTGGCGCACGCGGAGGCGCGCGTGGGCGTGATCCCTGCTTCCGCCGCGGCGCCCATCGCGGCCAAGTGCCGAACCAATCTCTTCGATTTCTCGGCACTCGCCCAGACCGCCGCGCAGGCCGGGAATCTCGCCATCCCTTTGGTGAAACAGCTCACGGCCCTAGTTGCCGCCGAGGATAAGAAATCGGCGCGCTTTGTGCACTGGGGCGCTACCAGCCAGGATACGATTGATACAGGATTCGTGCTGCAAGCCCGGCGCGCGCTCGAATTAACTACGGCAGAACTAGGCCGCTTCTCCGAAATTCTGGCGCAATTGGCACAACAACACCGCGACACTATTCTGCCGGCTCGCACCTGGATGCAGCAGGCGCTGCCTACGACGCTGGGATTGCGTGTTGCCGGATGGCTGGATGCAGTGGATCGTCATCGCACGCGGCTTGGCGAAGCGCAAGGCCGTGCGCTGGTTCTGCAGTTCGGAGGCGCAGTGGGAACGCTGGCCGCCCTGGGCAATAAGGGCATGGCGGTCGCCAAAGCACTGGGCAAAGAATTGGAGCTGGCGGTTCCGCCGCTACCCTGGCACTCGCACCGCGACCGCATGGCTGAAATCGCCACCAGTTTGGGTCTGTGCTCGGGGACGCTGGGCAAGATTGCCCGCGATCTTTCGCTGGAGGCACAGACGGAAGTCGGGGAGGTGTTTGAACCAGGAGCGCCCGGCCGTGGCGGATCTTCCACCATGCCCCACAAGCGCAATCCGGTCACCGCGGCTGTCGTCCTCGCTGCCGCCACGCAAGTGCCGGGCTTGGTCAGCACCATGCTCGCTGCCATGGTGCAGGAGCAGGAACGCGGCCTAGGCGGCTGGCATGCCGAATGGGAAACTCTGCCGGAGATTATCACCTTGATCGCCGGAGCACTCCACCACCTCGCCGCAACGGTGGAGCGCCTGGACGTTGACACCGAACGGATGTGTGTCAACCTGGAGGTCACGCGCGGCCTGATCTTCGCCGAGGCAGTGCAGATGGTCCTGGGTGAGCAGATGGGTCGCCTGGAGGCTCATCAATTGGTGGAAGCAGCGTGCAAGCGCGCTCAGGAACAAAAACGGCACTTGCGCGAGGTGCTGGCGGAAGAGCCGAAAGTCAAACAGCATTTGGACAAGAGAGAACTAGAGCGTCTGTTTGACCCCGCGGGTTATCTCGGCGTAGCCGGTGAATTGATTGACCGAGTGCTTCAGGCGCATTCTTCCGTGCGAGCGCCTGCCTCTAAGAAAGCGAGCAGCTGATGCCCTTTCTTGTTCTCGACGAGGTGCGGCTGCATTATGAGCTGAGCGGACCGGCGGGCGCTCCCGTCCTGCTCTTCTCCAACTCGTTGGGCACCAACTTGCAGATGTGGGAAGGACAACGCGCTGCCCTGGAAAAAGAGTTTCGAATTTTGCGCTACGACAAGCGCGGCCACGGGACGTCTTCGGTGCCGCCTCCGCCCTACAGAATCGAGCAATTGGGGCAGGATGTGCTGGGTCTGCTGGACGGGCTGAGTCTGGATCGCGTCAATTTCTGCGGGCTCTCCATCGGCGGGCTCACCGGCATGTGGCTGGGAATCTACGCTCCGCAGCGCCTCAACAGGCTGGTGCTCTGCAACACCGGAGCACACATCGGCAGCCTGGAGATGTGGAATGCACGGATCGATAGCGTGCGCAAAGGTGGCACAAAGGCGATCGCGCCAGTTGCGGTCGAGCGCTTCTTCTCTCCTGAGTTCCGCGCCCGCTCGCCGCAGGCAGTTGCCACCGCACAAAACACACTCAGCGAAATTGTTACGGAAGGGTACATTGGCTGCTGTTCGGCATTGCGCGACACCGACTTGCGCGACCGCATTGGCGGCATTCGTGTGCCAACACTGATTATTGCCGGAAGCAAAGACAACGCGACTCCGCCGGCCCTAGGACGGGAACTGCGCGACCATATTCCGGGGTCGCAATATGTGGAGCTGCCGGCGGCTCACCTTTCCAATATCGAGGCGGCTGCTGAATTCAATGCCGCTCTCAGCCAATTTCTGAGCGCCTGAGGAGGAGTGCATGGACGAACGCGAACGTTACGAGCAGGGACTCTCGGCGCGGCGTGCGGTGCACGGCGATGCCCATGTAGACCGCGCGTTGCAGAACCGCAACGACTTTAACGCGCCTTTTCAGGATTTGCTCACTCGCTACGCTTGGGGCGAAATCTGGACCCGCCCGGGGCTGCCTCGTCACACCCGCAGCCTCCTGACCGTGGCTCTTCTGGTAGCGTTGAATCGCACCGATGAGCTGCGCATGCACATCCGCTCCGCCTTCCACAATGGCGTGACCCGGGAGCAGATCCAGGAAGTATTGCTGCAATGCGCCATTTACTGCGGCATCCCGGCCGCCAACAGCGCCTTTCACAGCGCCGAACAGGTATTTGCGGAGATGGATGGGGCTGGCGTGAAGAAATAATGAAGCACGCGATACCGCTCCGCCTCAACGGTTAAAACCGCATTCTGTTCAGCTCTTACCGGCGCGGCTGAAGCCGCGCCCTTCCGAAAATGACTAAGCTCGCGTTCCCTCCGGTATTATGCGGCGCTGCTCATCTGCCACACCCGGCGGGCGGTGTCCGCCACCAGGAGCAGCTTGGCCCACTGGTCTTCTTCGGTGAGGAGGTTACCTTCGGCAGTGGACGCAAACCCGCATTGCGGACTGAGCGCCAGGTTTTCCATCGGAACGTAGCGCGAAGCTTCATCTATGCGATGCGCCAGTTCGTCGGCATCCTCCAG
Organism: Terriglobales bacterium; assembly: GCA_035252015.1. Taxonomy (GTDB): domain Bacteria; phylum Acidobacteriota; class Terriglobia; order Terriglobales; family Acidobacteriaceae; genus JAICWP01. The sequence continues at coordinate 3,991 of DATFDP010000227.1, read as the reverse complement.
TTGGGGGCGCTTAGAGCTCACCAACCCGAGCACGACCACTTTGCCTTTGGGAATGAAGCGCAGCGGTTCGAATGTGCCTGAGCGCTGATCGTCGTATTCCAGCAAAAAACGGTCGACTGCCATCGTGGTGAAGAGCTTCTCCGCAATGGCGTCGTAACCGCCTTCGGCATACCAGTGGCTGCGATTGTTGCCGCGACAGAGATGCATAGCTAGAGTCACTCCCGGCCAGCGGGCAGCCGCCAGGCAGGCGTTGTCGGCACGAATGGACTCGTCGAGCAGCGCATCCGGCTCAACCTTCATCTCGGTGCGAATCCACTCCCGCCACTTGGGATCCATGAAGTAGCTGTAGCGTGGCGCATCAATCTGGATGTAGTTCACTCCCTCGCGCGCCAACCGTCCGAGCTCCGTCTTTATGATTTCCACGATGTCCCTGAGCAGGGCGGAGTGGTTCGGGTAAACCGCGTCGGTGACGCCGCGCTTGAAAGAGATGGCGGGGAACTGTGTGGCGCTGGGCAGCGTCATCTTGATGGGGCCGGGGCTGTGCTGCTTCAGGAACGCCAGTTCGTGCCCGGTCAGCGGCCGAATCGCGCGCAACTTGGCTCCGACAATGCCGGTCACGCTGCTCACCGGTGCCTTGCCCTGGCCAGCCCATGACCGCGCCACCGCGTCTGCCAGGTCTAAGCCCTCTACCGCGTCAGTGAAGTCGCTCATGAAGTTGCGCCGGCGCAGCTCGCCATCGGTGAACACTTCAAATCCGAGCTCTTTCTGCTTGTTCAGGACCCGTGTGATGTGGCGGTCTTCCAGTTCGCGCAACCGCTCGGGATCTCCCGCTGCCTCATGGCGTGCTTGCAGTAGTTCGGCGGGACGCAGAAAGCTGCCTACGTGGTCGGCTCGATATTGGGCTGGCATCTTGCTCCTTGATCCCTACAGAGGCGCAACAGAGTCGGTATTGTAGTGGCATTTGTGGGATTGTCCAAGCCAGACAGGTGGCTTCTGGCCTGGGTTGCGGCCCTCAACCCGGGTCGCCGCGCCTGCCTGGTTGACAGCCGACGCAAACGGATAAATACTGCCACGCTTTGCGCCGACCCTGCAAAGGGCCGCATGATGAGAGGAACAGCGCCATCGCTATCCAGGTACGAGTTCCCAAATCCGGCGGCATGAACACCACCAAGGTCAACGTCGTGCGCTGGCTTAAGCGCGAGGGCGAATTCGTGAAGTTGCGCGAGCCCCTGGTGGAACTGGAAACCGAGAAAGTGAGCTACGAACTGGATTCACCCGCCGAAGGAGTGCTGCTGCGCATTGTCTGTCCGGAAGCGGCTGAGGTTCCCGTAGGCGAGGTTCTGTGCCATATCGGACAGCCGGAAGCGACGGCTGCGCAGTCCTGAACGGAGATTGTGCCCATGTCCCTGAATACCGATCTGTCCAGTGAGCGTCTGGTTTGGATGTACAACCAAATGGTGCGCATCCGCGAATTTGAAGAGCGGGTGAAGAGCACCTTCTCGCAGAATCCCGGCATGATTCGTGGCCACACGCACCTCGCCGATGGCGCCGAAGCCAGCATCGTGGGCGCGCTGGCGGCACGTGGGGACAACGATCCCGTCATGCCTAGCTATCGTTGCCACGGCTATCCCATCGTACTGGGCACACCCACCCGCAAAATCATGGCTGAAATCTATGGACGCCGAGATGGCCTGTGCAAAGGTTTTGGAGGATCTATGCACCTGGCCGATCCCGCTCATCATTTTCCGGGAACTTCCGGAATCATTGCCCAGGGTATCGCGCAGGCCACGGGTCTTGCCCTGGCGGCGCAGGTCAAACAGACCGGGCAAGTCGCCTTCTCCTTTTTTGGCGATGGCGCCAGCAAGCAGGGCGCGTTTTACGAGTCGCTTAACATCGCCGCTGTCTGGAAGCTGCCCATCATTTACATTCTGGAGAATAACGAGTACCAGGCCTACACCCACATCAGCCTGGAAGACGCAAACTATGTGGCGGGCGACCCACTATCTAAAAAAGCCGAGGGCTTCAGCATTCCCGGCGTCACTGTAGACGGCACTGACCCTCTGGCTGTGTATCGGGCAGTGCGGACCGCAGCAGACTTGGCACGTGCGGGCCATGGACCCACGCTCATTGAATCGAAGTTCTACCGGCTGAGCGCGCATGGCAATGCCATCACCGTGCCGCCAGTGCCCACGCAATTTCCCGAACACGAGGCAATTGAGGTCTACAGCAATCGAACCGAATACGAAAGCGCAAAGGCAAACGATCCGATCCCGCGCTTCCGCTCACGGCTAATCAGCATAGGCGTGCTCGCGGAACGGGACGCGGCGCGAATCGAAGAGACTGCCCGAAAGGAAATGGAAGATGCGGTGCAATTCGCGCTGGCTAGCCCCTTCCCTGCCCCGGAAGAAGCCGTCGACTACGTTTACGCCTGAGGAGAACTTATGCCACGGGAAATGATGTACGCGGAAGCCATGCAGGCCGCCATCGTCGAAGAGATGCAGCGGGACCCCAGCGTCATCTTCTACGGCCAGAACCTGGGAATGACGGAGCGCGACCCCATGGTGCGCAAGTTCGGCAAGAGCCGGGTTCGCATAACTCCCATTTCTGAAACAGCGGAGATCGGCATCGCTGTGGGCGCCGCACTGGCCGGCCTGCGCCCGGTCGTTGAGCTTTACATGAGCGAGTTCATGCTGGTTGCCATGGGTCAGGTGCTCAACGAGGCGCCCCGCCTGCGCTATATGTCGGGCGGCCAGGTTAGTGTGCCGCTGGTGCTCAAGGCGGGCTACGGCTTTGCCGCCGGCTGGGCGGGCCAGCACTCCAACTGCATTTACCACACAATGATGGGCGTTGCCGGCTTGAAGGTCGCCCTGCCTTCCACCCCAGCCGATGCCAAAGGTCTCATGACCGCCGCCATTCGCGACAACAATCCCGTGGTTTACCTCCACCATTACCTGCTGACCCTGGACAAAGGCGAAGTTCCCGACGGCGACTACATCGTCCCCTTCGGTGTTGCCGATGTAAAGCGGAGCGGCGGCGACGTGACCATCGTAGCCACCGGCTGGATGGTGAAGCTATCGCTGGCCGCGGCGGAGCGCCTGGCGCAGGAAGGCATCAGCGCTGAAGTAGTTGACCCGCGCACACTGGCGCCGCTCGATGTGGAGACCATCCTCAAGTCGGTGAAGAAAACAGGGCGGCTGGTGCTGGTGGACCAGGCACCCCGGCACGCCTCCGCGGCCGCGATTATTGCTGGAGAAGTGGCGGAGCGCGGTTTCGAGCACCTCAAGGCGCCGGTGCGCATGGTTACGGCACTCGACACGTCGATTCCCTACAGCGAGCCCCTGGAAAAATATGTGCTGCCAAGCGAGGAAAAAATCGTGAGCGGGGTTCGCTCCATCTTCGTCCGGCACGCCGTGGCCGTGTAGCGTTAGACGAACAGCTTCTGGTTGATTTTGAGCCCGTGCTCGCGGCAATAGCTGAGGTAGTGGTCCATCATCCAGAAGACGTCCAGGGTGTCGAGCAGATTATCTTTTTCGTCGTAAAACTCGAGCGAGCCATTCAGCCAGAAAAAGGTCTTCATCCCGTGATCCGACACCAGCGTATGAATCACTCCCGGGCTCTCCTGGACGTAGCTGCCGGGCTGCGCCACCCAGTCATATTCCAGGTAGCGCCAGCTCCCTTCCAGCGTGCAGGCGAACACCGGGCCGCGGTGCCGGTGGCGACCCAGGATGCCGCCCTTTTTCACCCACAGAATGTTGGCGAAGCAGTTGTGCCGCACGTCGAAGGCCAGATGGCGAATAAAGACGTTCTCCACAAAGGGAACGTAGGGCGATTCTTCCTCGCTGGCGCCGATGTGCACGTCCGGCCGCCCGTATTCTTTATAAACATTCATAAGACTGCTGCTGATGGCTGCGCTCGACATTTTCTCCTCCGGTTTCGAGTCGGGGATGGTAACACAAAACCATCATGATGCGGCATAGGACACATCTGCGCG
>DATFDP010000226.1:0-2594 GCA_035252015.1 Terriglobales bacterium | reverse complement strand
AGATGATGGGTGGCCGTCACGTGGGGTGGGGGCAGTTGGACGATTGCACCTGGAGCGAATGGATGATCAACCTCCCTGCCCGCGCTTTGGCGTTGCCGCGTTTCGCAGTTCGGCTGGCTATCATCTTTCTGCTGTGCTGTCTCGCAGCCGCGCAAACCGCTGGTACAGCCCAAATAACAGGTGTAGTGACCGATACCACCGGCGCCGCAATTCCCGACGCCAAGGTTGTACTCTCCAGCGCCGGCCTCCAGGCGACCAGGATTACCGACAGCCGCGGCCGCTTCACCTTCGAGCATGTGCCCGCACAGCAGGGAACCGCGCAGGCCAGCGCCGCTGGTTTTGTAACCAGCAAGCTGCAATGGAACGCTGGCCAGGGTGAGCTTAAGTTCGAACTCGCGCCCGCAGGCGCCGCCGAAGAGGTCACAGTTACGGCCAACCGCACCAGCACGCGGGTGATTGACACTCCCGCCAGCGTAGTCGTGCTCTCGCCCCAGGACATTGCCGCTACTCCCGCCCTGACCACCGACGACAAGCTGCGCCAGGTGGCGGGCTTCAGCTTGTTCCGCCGCAGCGACAGCCGCACCGCGAATCCCACTTCGCAGGGCGTTTCCCTGCGCGGCTTGGGCGCCAGCGGAGCCAGCCGTGCCCTGGTGCTGGCCGATGGCTTTCCCCTCAACGATCCCTTTGGTGGCTGGGTTTACTGGGACCGTATTCCCGGCGCTGAGATTGCCAGCATGGAAGTGGCCAGCGGCGGCGCTTCCCACCTCTACGGTTCCGACGCCCTGGGCGGCGTGGTCAACGTACTGCGTGAACCCATGGACCGCAATGCCTTTGCCCTGGAGACCTCCTACGGAAACGAAAACACGCCGGAGCTTTCCTTTATGGGTAGCCACACCGCCGGCAATTGGGCGGGCTCGCTTTCTGGCGAGCTTTTTCGAACGGATGGCTACATTGACGTGCCCCTTACCCTGCGTGGGCAGGTGGACACGCCGGTGACCTCCAAACATGACAGCGGAGAAGCTGAGGTGGCACGCAAATTCGGCTCGAACGCTACCGTCTTTGCCCGCGGCTCGCTGCTCGGCGAAGAGCGTCAGAACGGCACTCCGCTCACTCCCAACCGCACCACTATTCGCGAACTGGACCTTGGCGCCAACTGGAGTTCGCAGACCCTGGGCTCGCTTGCTCTTCGCTCTTACGTGAGCCGGCAAGTCTTGAATCAGAACTTTTCCGCCATCGCCACGAACCGCGACAGCGAAAACCTTACGCGCGAGCAGCGCGTGCCCGCGCAGCAGGTGGGCTTCTCTGCCCAGTGGACGCGCAGTCTGGGAGCGCGTCAGAACCTGGTAGCAGGCGCGGAAGAATGGAATGTGCACGGGGAGAGTGACGAGATCGGCTTCACCAAAGGCCTGCCCAGTAGCCGCCTGAACGCCGGCGGGCGGGAGAACAACTGGGGCGCTTACGGCGAAGACATGATCAGCCTGACCCGCACCACACTTCTCACCGTGAGTGGGCGCGTGGACCGCTGGCTGAATTTTCACGCCTTCTCCGCGAAATTGCCGCTGAGCGGCCCAGGCGGAACCGTTACCCCTTTCCCTGACCGCAGCGAATCCTTCTTCAGCCCACGCCTGGCGGTGCTGCAGCGCGTGACCAGCAAGCTTTCGCTCACCGGCTCGGCTTACCGCTCCTTTCGCGCGCCCACTCTGAATGAACTCTACCGCTCGTTTCGCGTGGGCAACATCGTCACCCAAGCCAATGACCAGCTTCTAGCCGAGCGCCTTACGGGAGCGGAAGCGGGCGCCATCGTCACCGGCTGGGACCGGCGCTTTATGCTGCGCGGCAACTTCTTCTGGAGCGACGTTACCCGGCCCATCGCCAATGTGACCCTGGGCGTGACACCGGATCTGATCACGCGCCAGCGTCAGAACCTGGGCCGCACCCGCTCGCGTGGCGTGGAGATTGAGGCCGACGAACGGCTGAGCAGTTCCGTCACTCTCTCCGGCGACTATGAATATACCGACGCAACCGTGACCAGCTTTTCTGCTAACCCTGCCCTGGTGGGATTGTGGATTCCGCAGGTGCCGCACCAGCAGTTCACCGTGCAGGCGCGGTATGTGAAGCCGTTTCTGTTAGTGGGAATAGAGGGGCGCTATGTGGGCAATCAGTTTGATGACGACCAGAACCTGCTGCCTCTGGAGCGCTTCTTCGTGTTTGACGCCATTATTTCCCATCCTCTGCGGCCGGGAGTCGAAGTGTTTGTGGCGGGTGAGAATCTGCTCAACCAGCAATATCAGATCGGCCGCACTCCCGTGCTGACCGTAGGCCCACCGATTCTGGCACGCGTGGGGCTGCGGCTAGACTTTGGAGGAAGATAGCTTCAGGCGATCTCTAAATAGAAACTGCCTTTAGCAAGGAAACTCAGCGTTCAGCCGTGTTGATCCGCGCCCATGAAGTGGTCTAAGCGGGCACTCGGGCGGCACTCGCCAGCCGGAAGTCATCCGGGTACGTGCACAGCTTCTCGTTCCCCGTGTCCGTGATCAGGAAGTTGTCCTCCAGGCGCAATCCTCCGCCCTGCGGCCAATAAATCCCGGGCTCAA
>DATFDP010000225.1:0-2814 GCA_035252015.1 Terriglobales bacterium | reverse complement strand
TTCCTTCTCAGCGTCCCAGTAGACTCGCTTGCCGCTCCAGTATGCCTCGGCCGCCATGATGCAGGCCACCGCGTGCGAAAAGCCGTGGTCCACGTTGGCATTGGGCGGGCGGCGCTCCCGCATGGCGCTCAGCCAATTGAGTACGTGCAGCGGGTCATTATCATTTGGGCCCTCGGTATTCGCCGGCACTCCGGCAATACGGATGATTTCTGGTTTGTCTTCTGCCGGGCCTGCTCCCGGAGGTGCATCGTAGGAAACCGGGTCGTGTTCCTTCCCTTCACCCGTAACCTTAAAAAGGGAAGCGCCCTCACCCCCGTAGTTCACGATGGTTCCCTTGGTGCCCTGTATCCGGCTGAAACAGCGATAGCTGTTGCCAAACGTGGTCGAATACGTATAGAGAAAACCCTGGGGATAGGTCATCGTGGTGCTTACTGTGTCGCCGTTTTCACGGCCGTCTTTCCACACGAACACTCCGCCATTGGCCACCACGCTCCGGGGTGCTGTGGCATCGGTCCACAAATGAACCAGGTCCACGCCGTGGCTCATCCACTGGTCGAAAATGCCGGAAGAAAATTTCTTATACAGCCGGAATTCCAGGTAGACGCGCGGGTCAAATGGCTGGAACGGCTTGCCCAGCAACCAGCGGTTCCAGTCGGTATCCTGTTCTTTTAGCTCTGCCACTTCAGGGCGCCCGCGCCAGCGCTCGTGGTTGACGCTCCACTCCTGCTCGATGCGCATGATCTTCCCGATGCGCCCGGTACGGAGAACATCACGCACCGCCAGGTTATAAGGCTGGCTGCGGTGCTGCGTGCCCATCTGCACCACCTGCTTGGAGGCCTTCACCGCCGCGCGCGCATCTTTGGCTTCCTGTAGGACGTTAGCGAACGGTTTCTCCACGTAACAATCCTTGCCCGCCTGCACCACCTCCATGCACAGCTTGGCGTGCTGGAAGTCGCCGGTGGCGATCATCACACCGTCAATGTCGGGCTGCTTCAGCAGTTCTTCGGAATACTTGTACTGCCGCGGGGCCTGGCCAAAACGTTGCTGCACGTCGGCGGCGCGGCGCTCGCGCGTCATGCTCCACAAGTCGCATACGGCCACTGTTTCCACCGGAATCTTGGCGGAAGCGAACTGCACCATGTTCACATGACCGCCGCTGCGGTCGCCACAACCCAACTGCCCTAGGCGTATGCGGTCATTGGCCCCGAGAACGCGTGCATAAGAACTGGCCGTCATACCCAACGCGGAAGCGGCCAGGGCCGCGCCTCCCGCCTTCAGAAAGGTTCTGCGATTCAAACTGCTTTTGTTGGCTTCGAGCTCGGTCTGCGATTTCTTTTTGTCCATCTCCGTTTCCTAAGTGGAAGTTTCCAAAGCTCTTGCGCGCGAATTATCTCTGAATCGGTCGCTGCCTGACAAATTGGCCTGGCTTGCGTGCGGCATCATTCCCGCGTGCCGCGCGCTGCCCATGACCCATGGTGGCGCTGCACTAAGAATAGCCAGTCGGCACCGTACCGGAGCGCCGAGGATCGTGGTGCCTGCAAGCAGTTGCCGCCTGCCATCCGTGGGAGATTGTCCTTAGGTTCATCTTCCGGTCGTGGCATGATACACAGGTGCCAATTACTCATGCAGATTTGGTTGTGTTGGTCGGCGCTGCCGCGTTCACTGTTCTACTCTTTGTCTTGATCGCTCTGATCCCATACACCAGGACTGCGGATGATAAGCGGCGGGAAGAACGGAAGGCAATTGAAACACAGGATGAGGCCTTGACCCCCAAGGTGGATCCTAACGAACCCGCACGGTGGGTGCCCTGAAGCCGAAGGAGTTGGTCCGATACTCCAGGCAGGCAAGAATCCTCACCGCTGCGGCGCGGTTTGCGCCACCTCAGCCGCGCTGACTAGATGCAGCCATTCCGCCGAGCGGGGATGCCGGCCGCGGGTGAGCTGCTCAAAGGCATGCTGCACCTTTTTGGTTACTGGTCCGGTCTTGCCCGCGCCGATTGTACGCATGTCAATTTCGCGCAGCCCGATCACTTCAGCGGCTGTTCCGCAAACAAAAATTTCATCCGCTATATACAGCTGGTCGCGCGAAACCGGCTGCTCCAGCACCTGATAACCCAGATCGCGGCAAAGGGTGATCACCGCGTCGCGCGTAATGCCTTCCAGGATGGCGGCGGTATTCGGGGTGTAGATCACGCCCCGGCGCACGATGAAAATATTCTCGCCTGTGCACTCGGCGACGTAGCCCGCGGGATCAAGCATGATGGCTTCATCGAAGCCCAGACGCAGCGACTCGCTCTTGGCCAGCACGGAATTCACGTAGTTGCCGGAAATTTTCGCCTTGGTCATGGCGATATTAGGATGGTGGCGGGTAAATGATGAAATGTTGGCGCGAACGCCGCGCTCCTTGGCTTCCGCGCCCAGGTAATGGCCCCACTCCCATACCGCGATGCCCAGACGCAGCTTGCCCGAATCAACCACCAGGTTCATGGCGCCGTCCAGCCAGATAAGCGGGCGGATGTAGCAGTCGCCAAAGCCGTTGGCGGCCACGATCTGGTCAATGGCCGAAATCAGTTGCTCACGGCTCCAGGGCAGGTCGCGAAAGCCGATTACGTTGGCCGAATCCAGCAAACGGTCCACGTGCTCGGGCAGGCGAAAGATGGCCGGACCGCGGTCCGTGGCATAGCAGCGGATGCCTTCAAACACGCTGATGCCGTAGTGCAGGCCGGCATTGATGAAGTGCAGGTTGGCGTCCTGGTAGGCCACCAGGGCGCCGTCTATCCAGACATAGCGCGGGGTAGATGGCATGGGATCCTCA
>DATFDP010000224.1:0-14394 GCA_035252015.1 Terriglobales bacterium | reverse complement strand
ATCAGCAATCCGTCTCCGCCCGGCCGGAAATAAGGCTGCCGCAGCAACGGCCCAACATTGGATTGGAGCCAATGATCGGCCTGGGACAGGGTGCCGTTATGCGCGTCATGGTCGAGGTTGGGTATCACCAAGGAATAGTTGGGCAGCTGGTTGCGCGCCATGTCACTGGCAAACTCCGTGAAAGGAACCATCTTGCGCTGCTCGGCCGCGCGGTCAATAACGTCGGAGTACCACTTGGCCGGATTGTGGCGTACGGCATATAAGCCGGAATCGCCTTTCATCCAACCCACTTCCGGCAGAGATTCTGCGTATAGCTTCCAAGAGATTCCAGCGCGGTTCAATTCGCGAAAGATGTTGTCGCTGGTTATTGGCTTGGAACAGCCCCATCCTCCACAGCCGAACTGAAGTTCGGAGCTGCCAGAAGATAACCAGAAGTAGTCGAGCGCTGAACCTACGGCGTCGGCGTGGTAGTTGGCGGCAAAGGCATAATCCCACCCCTGTTGCACCAGCCACGGCATGCCCCCGTCGTGGACCTCGGAATAGCTGTGGTTCTCCTCAATGACCAGGACCACATGTTTAGACTGCGGCACACTTGGATTCGCAGAGGCAGGTGACGGCGTGCCCGAAGCAGACGGCGAGGGTGCAGTGGCAGGAGGAGTGTCCGGCGCCGGCTGGCTCGCTGCTTGTGAGGGTACGCTCCGGGGCATTGCGCCGCACCCAGAAGTAAGCAGCGCAATTAAACACAGCAGACAGAGCAATGCACTGGATGGCAAAAACAGCAACTTCATCTTGCCTCCTCAAGAAGACCTGCAGCACAAATCGAAAGCTGAGGGCTGTCCAGAGAAGCTAGCAGGCAACGCAAGGATGCAGCATCGGCAAATCACATGAGGGAAGTTCAGAGATGTGCCCTAGGAACGATCGGGGACTCGCAGATATTCGCACTTAGGCGCGGTGTTCTCAGCCGACGTGCCTCAGGTAGACATACACACTGGGCCACTGGCTGTCACCAGCGTCGGACCCTACACGAAAAACTTCAACCGTTGCGGAACGAGTTTGAGACCCGTCCATATCTGAGATGCGTGGTGGACCAGGCCATCAACAGCAATTCGATCCGGCCTGCAACTTTGAGTCGGCTGCAAATGTCCGTAAAAGCGCATTGTAACTGGTCTGCAGACAGTGCCATCTTGCAGGCAATCTCGCCGTCGGTGTACCCCAAAGCAAACAGGTGGATGAGGTGACGTTGTGACTTGCTAAGATGCGTTTGCATGACGCACGCTCCCTGCTAACGTCGAGTCGTGACGCCTGAAGAACCGTGCCACACACAAGGCAGTTGGGGAACTGGCACGTTGAGGGAAACTCGCGGTCGGGATTTTGCTGCCAACTCGGAACGCTGTCAAGGGTAAGTTGTGCGGTACTTCAGATGTTGCCCCGAAGAGAATGAAAACGTTCGTGTTTTGGTACACCGAAAGTGCCCACGCTAGCGATCGCGGTAGGATCTTTCGGCCTGGCTAACCTGAGGTAACCGATTACTAGTAACGGTGTAAGCGGTTCGTTCTGTCTGTAAAACTTACTTACCAGAGCCGCTGCAAATAGTTGAATCTCCTAACCTTCACACCGGCCAGCCGATTGCCTCTTATTTACGAAGCATGGAGAGCCAGCATTTGACTAGGGCAAGCATGCGATGGGTCGGGTTTAGGGTTGATGGCGACACACTGATGAAGCAGCCAGGCTGCAACCGCCGCGAACAGTCACGCACTCTCCTCATCCTCCCGGTATCCATCGCAATCGGCCACAGCCAACACCTCGCGATCATCCGCGATATTAGCCCAACTGGAATGTTTCTCTACTCGGATTTCCGGCCACCTCTCGGAGCTGAGATCGAGCTGCAGGTGACACCACCGGCGCCAAACTATCCTCACCGTTTAACCTACCGAGCGACTGTAGTCCGCTTGACGAGTGGAGTCACGGGTGCCGCCGTGGGAATTGGTTTGAGTCTGACCGGCACACGCCCGGGCACAGCCCTGCAAAGCCTGGCCGCCGCCCTCGAACTTCGGGAGGCGGGCATGATTAGATCCTCACGGCTGCCGCAGTAGCGCTCCGCCAAGCAGGGCGGGGCGGAATTTCTTGCCAGGCCTTGGGCGCACTCAGGCGAGGGTTTCTTCGCCCATTTCGCCGTCGGCGCTCTCCACGCCGCCTCCCAGGCTCTCGATCTTCCGGGATTTTGCTGTCGCCAGCAGCGAAATTACCCGTCCGGAGAGATCGTGTACGGCGCTGGTTGGTTGAGGCTGAAGCAGAATGTGCCGGCCGCAAGAACTGCAGACCAGCGCGGCAGCCACCGATTTCCCCTCCGCGCTGCCAAACACGCTGTGACGCATTACCAGGCTGCAGCAAACCGGAACCCAAACTGTAGATTCATCATGGGCGCCCTTATCCCCGGACATAGCGACCTCCAGCCCTGCGAACCAATGGGCTCCGCGGACCACGATGTTAGGCCGCAACCTACCCCAAGTCAATGCAAAGCGGAAATGCCTTCTCGGCTAAAGCGAGGATTGGCGGGGTATAACTGGTGGGGTTGCAACCCACCCTCATCACTCCGGTGTTACCTGCCCTCTCCCCTTCCACCAGCGCAGAAACCACGCCATCCCAACCACAGAGACAAGGGCCGTCGCCAGGGGGATGGGCTCAGGCAAATGCAGGTTAGAGGGCGGCCGTTGCGTAATCAACTCCATCGGCAAAAGTCCGAATGCCACCTGTCTCGGTTGCAGGCGCATCTTCTGCCGCAAACGGCTCTGCAGGTCGAGCACCTGTGCGGGTTTTTCCAAATCCATGACTTCCTCCAGGGTGAGCACAGTAGCTAGCCACGATTTGGGGGCAGTTTAAGGGCCTATGACGGGAAATTCACGTTACCATCGGCCAAGCAGCGCGGTGGCCGAGTAGACTTGGGCAGGATGTCTGCCGGCGCAGGGTTCGAGGCTTTATTACTGCTCGGCCTTCATCGCTGCTCTTTCTTCGCGTCACTGGCGAGATCTGGAACGGTCATTCCCAGGACTCGGTTCACAAATTTTGCTGCGCGTCATATCCGCGGATTGCATCTTTTCGGATAGCCTAGTTCTGCCTGAGGAACGCGGATTGTAAAGAAGTACAGCGTTGACACTCCAGGCTCGCTTTCAGGAGGACCTCGGATGAATCCACACAGGGTTGCAGTCACCTCTGCCATCGCCATTCTGGCGCTCTTGCTTGCGACTCCTGAGCCGTCGCGCGCCCAGGCCACCAGCGCCACGCTTTCAGGTACGGTCACCGGGCCCTCTGGGCAAGCTGTGCCCAACGCCAAAATTTCGCTTAAGGAACTGGCCACGGGCCAAGCCACATCCGCGCAGAGCGACGCTGCCGGCGTCTACCGCGTCTCCAATCTCGCTCCGGGAAAATATGAAGTTTCGGTTTCAGCGGAAGGTCTCAGCACGACTACCGAGAACGTGACCGTGGAGGCAGGAGCCTCGCAGACCCTGAACGTTGCTTTGAGCACCGGCCTTTCGCTCGAGGGTCTGGGCTTTCCCCAGAGCCAGACGCAGGGCAATGCCCGGGAGCAGGCGCGTCTCGACCGCCGAACCCGAATGCTTAAGATTCATCAGAAGCTCGGCCTCATCACCACCGCGCCCATGCTGGCTACGGTGATCACCGGTACCTTCGCCGGAGGCCGGTCCACCAGCTCCAGCAACCGCGACCTGCACGTCGGTTTGGGATCGCTGACCGCCGGCATGTATTTCACCGCTGCCTACTTCGCTATTGCCGCCCCCAGAATCCAGGGCACAAAAACGCGCGGGCCCATCCGCCTGCACAAGACCCTGGCCTGGATTCATGGTCCGGGAATGATTCTCACCCCCATCCTGGGCGCGCTGGCCTACCAGCAGAAGAGCCGCGGGGAGAAGGTTCACGGCATCGCCAGCCTGCACGGTCCTGTCGCGATAGTCACGGCGGGAGCTTACGGGCTGGCTCTGATGTCAGTTTCGATTAAGTTCTAGGAAGTCTGATTAAGGCAATGGATTTGAAAGGGACGGCCTTCAGGCCGTCCGCAAATGCATAACAATCTCGCGGCTTTAGCCGCTGAGGGAATCTCGATTGAGTTGAGTCAGAGTTTTCCTAAGGACGAGTAATGCCTAGAAAAGCAGTCGTAGCTCTCTCGGTTTTGGCGCTCTCGATGCTGGCCGCTGCCGACAGCCAATGGGTGCTTCAGCAATCCACCCTCACCTATTCCGTATCGCACCCGCTGCATCACATTGAGGGCGTCAGCCACGCTGCGCGCGGCAAGGGGCTTTGCCATGCTGGCCAGTGCCAATTCCTGATTGCTGTGCCGGTCAACACGTTTAATTCCGGCGACAGCAACCGCGACCTGCACACCATCCAGGCCGTGCGCGGCGCGCAATATCCCATGGTGATGGTCCGCACCCAATTGCCGGAATCAGAAATCAAACCCGGGAGTATTCATGCCGACCTGCAGGTGCAGTTTTCCGGCCAGACCGCCAACTACAAGCAGCTGACATTCCAACTGCTCACGCAGGGAAAGGACATCCGCCTTACCGGTACAATTCCTGCCACGCTCACGGATTTCAAAATCCCACCCCCGTCGCTCCTCACCATTCCTATCAAGAACGAAATTCCCGTCAGGGTGGATATGACCTGGGCTCCAGGGCAATGAGGAAGTCGCCGGACTTGGCTTGAGGCCGTTCTCCTCTTTTGCCTTGCCACGCGAGGAAAGCCGTGGCGAGTGAGATGCTGAATCACTATGAGTACTAGACATGTAGTAGGCGCAGGCTAAACTCGTACTCAAAGTTTTTCGGGCTCATGGCGGCGCTATCGGGGGAGCTTTTCCACGGCTCCGGGTCGGTAGCGCCTTGCTATTTCTGGGGACGATTTCATCCTTCCGCCTCCGCGCATCATCCTGCCCTTCATATATAACTATGTGTCGCCAACATGAAGCTGCTGATTGCCTTGCATCACCGCTTTGAGCTGTGGACTGCGCCCGCATGGGTGCGTGAGCGCCTGCAAAAACGATTTTCGCAACTGGAAATCGTGCAGCTCCCCGACTACTCCGGTGTTACCGAGCAGATCCGCGACGCCGATGCGGCTCTCGCCTGGTCGCTGCGCCCGGAACAGTTCCGCGCCGCGCGCAAGTTGCGCTGGATTCACTCCACCGCCGCCGCCGTGCACCAGCTCATGTTTCCCGAACTGGTTGCCAGCGACGTCGTCGTGACCAACTCTCGCGAAGTGCATGGGCCGGTAGTCGCCGAGCAGGCGCTGGCCCTCATGTTCGCGGTCGCGCGCAAAATTCCTGCCGCTGTGCGTTTCCAGCAGAAGCACGTTTGGGGACAGGAACGGATGTGGCTCGAAGGCCGAATGCCCGAACAGTTGCAGGGCGCAACCCTGGGACTGGTTGGCCTGGGAAGCATCGGGCGGGAAATTGCCAAACGCGCCGCTGCGCTTGGCATGCGGGTGCTGGCCGTCCGTGAGCATCCTGAGCGCGGCGGAGCGGAGGGCGTCGCCACTGTCTACGGCACTTCACAGCTCAACGAACTGCTGGCCGCCTCCGATTACGTTGTCCTGGCTGCGCCCGTGACGCCTTCAACTAAGTGCCTTATGGATGCCGCCCGCCTGGCGCAGATGCGTCCCACCGCCTGCTTGGTCAACGTGGGTCGTGGAATACTGATAGACGAAGCGGCTCTCGCCGAAGCCTTGCGTCAGAAGAAGATTGCGGCTGCCGCCCTCGATGTCCTCGAAAAGGAACCCTTGCCGCCCGAGTCCCCGCTCTGGGAGATGGAGAACGTGCTTATCACACCTCACACCGGTTCCGTCACCCCCCGCTTATGGGAACGCCAGTACACCCTGATTTCGGAAAACGTTCGCCGCTTCCTCGCCGGCGAGCCCCTGCTCGGCGTGGTGGATAAAGACAAGGGGTATTGAGGGAGGCGGCACTCTAATCGGTGTATCGTCACAGTGCAACAAGCAGATGTTGTCTACCCTTTTACCCCGTTTTTTGCTTCTTCGTTCCCAGCCGAACCCCTGAAAAGCGACGTCGTAAGTCGCTGTAGGCTGGCTAAATGCAAATTTCTAACTGCTTAGTGCTTTCATCGGCTGATTACTGAATGCTGACCGCTGCTTTTGGGCTACAATCGCCCACACAGGGGTGTGGATGTATGTACTTCGAACAGTTCTACCTGGCTTGCCTGGCGCACGCGTCCTACATGGTGGGCTCCGCGGGCGAAGCGGCCGTGGTTGACCCGCAACGCGATGTGGACATCTACCTGCAAGCCGCGCAGGAACAAAGGCTCAAGATCCGTCATATCTTCGAAACTCACTTGCACGCCGATTTTGTCTCCGGCCACAAGGAACTCGCGGCGCGTACCGGGGCCAACATTTATATTGGCGAGCGCGCCGGCGCGAAATTTCCCCACGTCTCCCTGCGCGATGGATCCGAGGTACGCTTTGGCGACGTGCGCATCACTGCCTTGGAAACGCCTGGCCACACCGCCGAGGCGGTGTGCCTGGTGGTGCGCGATATGGCCAAGTCGCCGGAGCCAGCGCTGGTGCTGACCGGGGACACTCTCTTCATTGGCGATGTCGGCCGTCCTGATCTCTCCCGCCAATACACTCCCCAGCAATTGGCCGGCATGCTCTATGACAGCCTGCATGAGAAACTGTTGCGCCTGCCCGATAACGTGCTGGTGTATCCGGCCCACGGAGCGGGCTCGCTGTGCGGACGCAACATGCGCTCCGACCGCTTCTCCAGCATCGGCACTGAGCGCCTGACCAATCCCGCGCTGCAGGTGCGCAGCCGCGAGGAATTCGTGCAGCAACTCACCGCCAACCTGCCGCCACGTCCCGCCTACTTCGTGCAGGACGCCGAACTCAACCGCAAAGGCGCGCCAGCCCTGGAGGAGTTGCCGCCGCTGCCGGCAATCGCGCCGGCACAGTTGCGCTCCTTGATTGAGCAGGGCGCCAACGTGCTGGACACGCGTTCCCCCGATCAGTTCGGCGCGGGCCACGTTCCCGGCTCCATCAACATCCCGTTGGCTGGGCAGTTCGCTACCTGGGCCGGCATCATCCTTGGCTTGGAGGGCCGGCCGGTATTAATCGCGGAGTCGCCGGAGAAGCTGGCAGAAAGCCGCCTCCGCCTGGCGCGTGTGGGCATTGAAGAATGTGCCGGCTGCCTGCCCGGTGGAGTTGACGAGTGGAAACAGGCCGGATTTCCCCTCGCTTTGGTGCCGCAGATGACAGCAGCGGAATTGGGCGACCACACGGACGGCTTGCAGGTGCTCGATGTGCGCCGCGAAACCGAATGGCAAGCCGGTCACATTGACGGCGCCCGCTTGTGGCCTCTGGACCGCTTTGCCACCGAACTGCCGCGCCTGGATAACGGCAAGCCTTTGGCCGTCCACTGCAAGAGCGGCTATCGCAGCGCCATCGCCTGCAGCCTGCTGCTGCGTGCGGGCTACCACAACATCAGCAACGTCGTTGGTGGCTTCGACGCCTGGCAGCAGGCCGCCCTGCCCTGCGTTACCAGCTAAGTTCATCCCTCGCTTGTGAGTCACCCAGGGCACAGCCTGGGCCGCGTCTCTGCGTCGTCACAGCATCGCGAGCAACGGCAGACTATAATCACGCCAACTCATGGATTTCGATCAACTGGTTACGTTCCTGGAGGTTGCCAGGCTGGGAAGCTTCTCGCGCGCCGGCGAAAAAGTCTTCCGCTCGCAGTCCGCCGTAAGTGCGCAGATTCGCCAACTGGAGCAGGAATACGGCAGCAAGCTGCTGGACCGCTCCGGCAAGCTGGTGCGGCTCACCCCCGCCGGCCGCGTTCTGCACGATTACGCCGAGCGCCTGCTCAAGCTGAAAGACGACTCCCTGATGGCCATCGCCGACCAGGGTAAGATTCCACGCGGCACCCTGCTTATTGGGGCCAATGAGGCCACCTGCCTCTATGTGTTGCCGCCGGTTTTCGCTGAGTATTGCGGTCAGCATCCCCAGGTGCAGATCAGCATTTACCGCAACTTCACTTACAAAATCGTGGAAAAACTGGAAAACGGTGCCATTGACGTGGGTATTGTCAGCCTGCCGGTCAAGTCTCCCAGCCTGAAGGTGCAGTCCATCTTTCGCGATCAGCTCATGGTGATGGTCAGCCGCGACCATCCCCTGGGCCGGCGCGACGTTCTCAGCGTACGCGACATTGCCAAGGAGCCGCTACTGTTTCCCAAGACCGGGCATACCCGGCGCATGCTCGATAAGATTTTCCGACCCTTTAACGCCGACCTGCACGTAAGGATGGAGCTGCCCAGCATCGGCATGATTAAAAGCTTTGTGGCCGCCGGACTGGGCGTTTCCCTCATCAGTGCCAGCTTTGCCCGCGACGAGGTGCGGGCTGGCTTGGTCAAACTGATCCCTTTACATGATGCACAACTGTGGCGGGAACTGGGCCTCGCCTATCGCCGCGACCGTACCCTTCCCCGGGCGACCACGGCTTTCATTGCCACGGTGCGTCAACTCGCCGGGGGCCAGAAGGCGCAGGCCGGGGCCTGACAGGTCTTCCCAATTTGGGACCACCTTTACCCCCAGCGATCAATCTAACCCCTTGAGAATGTTAGGTTAACAGATTTGTAAAGGAAATTTACAAAATCAGAACAGAAACAGAAATCAAGAACTGCAGAGGGGCCGGAGCTGATATTCTCCGCCCCGCATTAAATTCTGGCCGGGCGCTGCCGCAGCTGTCGCTCCCACAGGCTTGGGCTGTCTCTGCTCGCGCTGTGGGCCGAAGGTAGCGCCCGATAACACGTGCGGATGAGGTCGAATTAATTCGCCCCAGCAATTAATCGCACGTCACACCTGTTGTGGCAATGGCACGTAAGTACTCCGGGTTTTCCCCCACTTGCCGCCTTCGCTGCCCTCAGGCCAAGCGGTTGTATACATGATTGGATGCGCCTCGCGCAAATTCAGAGTAGGTTCTGGTGCGCTTTTGCGCTTCTTGACGCACTTTCTTCTCCCCTGTTCGGCTTCCTGCTGCCGTGCTGTCTAGAATAGACAGAGAGCCGTCTCATGCGTACCTTGTCAGACACGCTGGGGGAAATCTTCCGCGCTTTGTGGGCCCACAAGCTGCGCTCCTTCCTCACGATGTTCGGCATTGCCTGGGGCGTCGGTTCCCTGCTCCTGCTGGTAGGCGTGGGCGAAGGCTTTCGCTCTGGAAACCGGCGCGAGATGTCCACCCTGGGGGAAGACGTGATGTTTGTCTTCCCTGGGCGTGCGCCCAGCATCCAGGGCAGCTTTGTCGGCATGCGCCAGTACTACCTCACGCAAAAGGATTATCTGGACATTGCCTCGGAAGCGCGCGCCGTGAAGGAGGTCTCGCCTGTCCTGCAGCGCAGCGACATCCAGGCCGTAAGCGACTACACCTCCACCAGCGGCCAGGTACAGGGGGTCACGCCCAACTACAACCGCATCCGTTATCTGCCCGTCGCAGTCGGCCGCTGGCTTAACCTCGATGACGAAGGGCAAAAACTGCCGGTGCTGGTGCTGGGCGACGAGGCCCGGCGCATCTTGTTTCCTCACCAGGAGGCGGTGGGCAGCTACGTCCTGCTGAACGGTGTGCGCTTCCAGGTGATCGGAATTCTGCAGCGCATCGGCCACGGGCAAAATAATGACTTCAACCTGCGGATGTTCCTTCCCTACTCCACCATGCACGATCTTTTCCCCGCGCAAAACGTCGGGGAAACTCTGAATGCCATCTCCTACATCAACTACCAGCCGCGCAACCGGGCGCTGCACGAACATGCCAAGCTGCAGGTGCACCGCATCCTGGCGCGCAATCACGGCTTCGATTGGCGCAACGAAGACGCCTTCGACGAGTGGGACAGTGTGCAAAGTTTCGACATGGTGCTCAAGATTTTTAATGTCATGGACTGGTTCCTGGGCAGCGTGGGCCTGATCACGCTGGGCCTGGGCGCCATCGGCGTCATCAATATCATGCTGGTCACGGTCAGCGAGCGCACCCGTGAAATCGGCATTCGCAAGGCGCTGGGCGCCACCCGCCGCAATATCCTTCTGCAATTCACACTGGAAGGAGCGCTGCTCACCCTGGTGAGCGGCAGCATCGGCATTGGCGGGGCGGCGCTGCTCACCCATCTGCTGAGTGGAATGCCGGCGCCGGAAGGATTTGACCCGCCTCGGATCGTGGCCTGGTCAGCCGTAATTGCGGTGGGCGCGCTGGCGCTGGCCGGCACCGCCGCCGGACTCTATCCCGCGCGCAAAGCCGCGATGCTCGAACCGGTGGAGGCTCTGAGGCAGGAATGAAGAAGCGCGAAATTTTGGGCGAGGCGCTCGAGGCTCTGCGCTGGAACCCGCGGCGCACCTTCCTCACCCTGTTGGGTATGGCCTGGGGCATCGCCACCGTGGTGCTGCTGCTGGCCTACGGCAATGGCTTCGGCACCGCCGTCAACAACATTTTCAGCAGCTATGGCTCCAAGGCAGTGGGCATTTTTCCCGGTCGCACCTCACTGCAGGTGGGAGGCAGCAAGGCAGGCCGGCAGATTCGCCTCACCAGCGACGACATTGACGACCTGCGCAGCAGCACGCCTCTCATCCTGCACATCTCCCGCGAACTGGACAATAATTTCAATGTGCAGAACCAGGACCGAGTGGCCAATGTGCCGGTCACGGGCATTGATCCCGGCGCACAGCACATCTGGGCGCTGAAGCTGGCCGATGGCCGTTTCTTTACCCAGCGCGAGGACGAGGTCCATGCCCGCGTCGCCGTTTTGACCACCGATATCAAAGACAAACTTTTTTCCGGTGCCCCCGCCATCGGCCACAGCATCCGCATTTCTGGCGTGAGCTTTGAAGTTATTGGCCTGCTTCAAGCACGCATGCAGGAAGGAAATGACGACATCAATCGCGTCGTTTACATTCCCTACAGCGCCATGGGGGCGCTTCATGATACCCGCTACCTGGGCGGTATCTGGCTGGACTATAACGGCTTGGCCAACGAGGCCGTGGTCAAGTCGGTGCGCGAAACCTTGGGGCTGGTGCACGGCTTCGATCCCAAGGACCAGCGCGCGGTGTTCATCTTCGATTTGCGCAAGCAACTCAACCAGTTTGTCATTATCACCACCGGCCTGAAGGTGCTGCTGGGCTTTATTGGTACGTTGACCCTGGGTATTGGCGGCATCGGGCTGATGAACATCATGCTGGTGGCGGTGGCGCAGCGTACGCGCGAGATCGGCATGGCCAAGGCGCTGGGGCTGCGCCGGCGTGACATCCTCTTCCAGTTCCTGAGCGAGGCATTGCTCATCACCGCCGCCGGCGGCTTGCTGGGCATGATCCTCTCCTATGTTGCGGCTTACGGCATCGGCTCCCTGACCTTCTACAGCGCCATGGCCAAGCACGCCAGCGCCGGCGACATCCACCTGGCGGTATCACTCAATGTTTTGCTGATCGCGACCTTGATTCTGGGAGTGGTAGGGGTTGTCAGCGGTCTGATCCCCGCGATCCGTGCCGCCAATCTCGATCCCATCGAGGCCCTGCGTTACGAATAGCTGCTTAGCTTGCTTTTGCAGCGTCGTACCTCACTTCCCCAAACAGCCGCAAAGCGTTTATGCTGAGGAGATGTGCGAGGTGCCGGGCCGGGGCAAGAGTAAGGTTCGGCGCAAGCGGGCACAAGGAAACCACCTCATGAAAGCCAACATCATCTTCTTTCTGCTCCTGGCAATGGGTACCTTGCCGATGGTGGCCCAGGCTCGCGGACAAAGCGCCACCCCACCACCGCCCGTGCCCTATGCCACCGCCAACCAGGTAAACGCGCTGATGTCGCAACTGGAGTCGGCGGCCACCTCCACTGCCGCAGATCTCAGTCGTCTGCGCATCAATAAATGGAAATCTCCCGGCGGCGCTAAGCAGCAAGCAGAAGGTAATCGCCAATCCATTCTGCGCAACTTGGAAACCGCCCTGCCGGGCATGATCAGCGCGGTACGCAACAATCCCGATGACATTGCCGCCAGCTTCACGCTTTATCGCAACCTGGATGCGCTCTACGACGTGCTCAGCTCCGTCGCCGAATCTGCCGGCGCCTTCGGCCCGCGTGATGAATACGAGGGAGTCGGCAATGACCTCAACTCGGTGGAGCAGATTCGCCGCGATCTGGCTGATCGTGTAGCTACCCTGGCCAGCAGTAAGGAAACCGAACTGGCCCACCTGCGCACCGAGGTGCGGGCCGCGCAGGCGGCGGCCCAGGCAGCTCCTCCCAAGAAGGTTATCGTGGACGACAACCAGGCGGAGAAGAAGCCCGTGCGCAAAAAGAAAGTTGTTAAGCATCCAGTCAAAAAACCGCCCACTGGCCAGGCGGAACAGAACCCTGCTGCTAATCCGCCTGCACCGAAGGGCAGCACTCCGCAATAAAACTGTTAGTCAAGAGTCAGTAGTCAGAGTCAGCAATTCGCCATGCGGTTAACTCCAGAGTCCTGACCCTGACTCCTCGCATGTTTTGCCATTCCGTAACCACTTTTTTGATTACTTTCGCCAATATCCCGCCCCTAAATATCTGGAAGTACGGCACTTTTCTCGGGAACTCCGGACCCGCTTGCGGGGTCTATGGTTACAGGATGAAGGACGAGGGGCAGTCTGAGTCCTAGGAGTTGCGACCCGGAGATCCTATAATGAGGGTTGTCGCCGCAAAAGCAGGGGCGGGAGCTATAACCTTGGGAGATCTGGCGAGTGCGATTGGGATCCGGGCAGAAGAATCCGCCATTGTGGCGGAACTCAAAGCCGGGTCCGAAGAAGCCTACTCGTGGCTGATCGGCCAGTATCATCAGCCAATTTACAGCCTCGTTTATCACATCGTGAACGAACCAGCGGATGCTGCTGACACCGTGCAGGAAGTCTTCCTCAAGGTGTTCCGGGGCATGAAGAGTTTCAACGGACAATCGAGCTTGAAAACTTGGATCTATCGCATCGCGGTGCACGAAGCCTCCAATCACCGGCGCTGGTGGTTCCGCCATAAGGCGCGGGAAACCTCCGTGGATGGACCCGAGCAGAATGTGGAAGGGCAAGAATTGCGAGCAGAACTAGTGGACCGGCGGGAATCTCCCTTCGACAATGTTATGCACGAAGAAGTGCGGGCGCGTGTGGAGCAGGAACTGCAGCATGTTCCCGAACCGTACCGCACCACCCTGATCCTGCGCGACCTGGAGGAGATGTCCTACGAGGAAATCGCGGAAATCACCGAGACCAACCTGGGCACGGTGAAATCGCGGCTCACGCGCGGCCGGGAAGCGCTGAAACAGCGGCTGGCGGAGTACATTCGCCAGGCCGGTCCGCAGCTGGGCTTGCTGCTGCCGGAAACGCGCAAGCCACCGCGGGCGACAGGAAGACTGGATGCGGCCGGTCAGCTTGAGGTGACGTCATGAATTGCACCCAGGCAAAAACATTGTTTTCGCCCTACCTGGACGGGGCGGTGAGCGGCAAACAGATGCGCGCCGTGAGCGAGCACCTGAACACCTGCGCCGACTGCAGCCGCGAGTACACGCTGCTCACCCATTCCCAGAAGCTGCTGGGGGCTCTGGGGCGCAAGCAGGCTCCGCCGGATTTGGCGTTGCGCCTGCGGGTTGCCATTTCCCAGGAAGCCGCTGCCGTGCGCCGGCCTTACTTTGCCGGCATGTGGATTCGTCTGCAGAACGCTCTGGATGCCATCATTGTCCCCGCCGCAATAGGGGCGGTGGCCGCCGTTGTGGTGTTCGGTCTGCTGCTCGGCTTCTTTGCCCTGCCCTCGCCTCTGCAGGCATCCAGCGAAGATGTGCCGCTCATGTTCTATACTCCGCCGCGGCTGCAATCTTCCGGGCTCGCGGGCATGGGCGTGGGCTCCATCAACGCGGATTCGCTGGTGGTAGAAGCCTACGTGGACTCCACCGGCCGGGTCGAAGATTACCGTATTCTCTCCGGCCCCAAGGACTCGGATAAGATTCTGCCCGAGTTGAACCGTACCCTGATTCTGACCACCTTCCGGCCCGCTACCCAGTTCGGCCGCCCCACCTCGGGCCGCGCCGTGCTCACCTTTTCTAAAATCAACGTGCGCGGGTAGGGAACTTCCGTTCGATAACAACCATAGCGCGGACGTCCGGGACGCGCTGCGAGCCCACTCAACGCGTTCCAGCAACCTGGTAATGCCGCACATACGGCGTCCGCTCTTCTTCCGGAAAGTAGCGGTCGTCTTCCGGATAGTAAACCGCGCGATCCGGTTCCGGCCCGGCGAAACGCCGCACTGCGTCCATGCTCTCCCAGAGCGTGATCAAGATGTACTCGGTCACGTCGCCAATCTCTCGTGTCAAGACTAAAACATCTTTGCAGCCTTCAGTGGCTTTGTATTCC
>DATFDP010000223.1:0-82648 GCA_035252015.1 Terriglobales bacterium | reverse complement strand
CTTTTCGCTAGCCTTCGCGCGTGAAACCGGGCGCATCCCTCAACTCTACGGTGCGGACCTGGCCGGCGGCTCGCTCGCCTGCCTCGCCGTGGTGCCGCTGCTGAACTGGATCGGCGGCCCCAACACCGTGGTTTTTGCAGGCGTGGCCATGGCCGTTGCCGCCATTGCCTGGTCCACTTCCCGTCAATGGCGGCGCGCGGGAGCGGCACTTGCCGTGCTTCTCGCGGCCCTCATCGCCGGCAATTATTCCGGACGCCTGATCGACGTCATCTATGCCAAGGGAATCCGTATCTCCGATTACTTCACCGTGGAGTATGTGCGCTGGAATGCCATCTCCCGCATCGAAGTAGACCGCAAGAAGGATGGCTCCAAGTGGGTGGTGATTGATGCCGACGCCAACAGCGCCATCATGAATTTTGATCCCAAGGTATGGGAGCAGACCCCTCTGCACAAGGCCATGATGTCCACCGCGCCTTCGACGGCCAACATTCTGCGCCCGCACGGCAGCTACGCCATTATCGGTCCCGGCGGCGGGCCTGATGTGATGCGAGCCCTGGCCAACGGCAGCTCCGACATCACCGGCATTGAAATCAATCCCATCATCATCAACGACGTGATGCGCGGCCGGTATGCCGGCTACTCCCATCACCTTTACGATCTGCCCCAGGTCCACATCCACATTGCCGACGGCCGCTCCTGGGTGCGCAACTCACGTCAGAAGTATGACGTCATCCAAATGACGCTGGTGGATACCTGGGCTTCCACCGCCGCCGGCGCCTTCGCTCTCAGCGAGAACAATCTCTATACCGTGGAAGCGTTCAAGGAATATTTTCAGCACCTGAGGCCGGACGGCATGATTGCCATCACCCGCTGGGAGTTTAAGCAGCCGCGCGAAGCCTTGCGTGTGCTGGCAGTGGCCATCGAAGCCCTGCACGAGCTTGGCGTGAGCAACCCCTCGCGCAACTTCATTGTGGTCTCCGAGGGAGCGCTGGATATAGATGGCCGTCCCGTAGCGGTACTGGCCAAGAAAACTCCGTTCACCTCGGAAGAAGAAGCGGCTGTACGCGGTCACATCGCCGAGACGCGTCTGGTGGCGCAATACATGCCCTCCCAGCCCCAGGACAACGCCTTCGCCCACCTCATCGCCAGTAATGATCCCTACGGCTTTGCCCGCAACTACAAATTCAACGTGGCCCCGGTCACCGACAATGCGCCATTCTTCTTCTTCACCTTGAAGACCCGGCAAATTCTGAGCAAGAGCCTGCTGGCCCGCGGAATTGACTGGAAAGTGAACCTGGGCGTAGTGGTGCTGGCCATGGTGCTGCTCATCTCTATCGCCGCCGTGCTCTTCTTCCTGGTCCTTCCGCTGGCCCTGCATGGCGGAAGCGGTGGCCGCGCCCTGCAACTGCTCTACTTCATTGCCGTGGGCCTGGGCTACATCCTGGTGGAGATCACCTTTATCCAGCGCTTCGTGCTCTTCCTCGGGAATCCCACTTACGCGCTTACTGTCGTCATCTTCCTGCTAATGCTTTCCAGCGGTGCTGGCAGCATGGTTTCGCGCAAATGGCTGTCGCAGCCCAGTCAGGTGAAAATTCCGCTGGTTGCGATCGTTGCCGCGCTGCTCGCCTATGTGGGCGTTCTGCATCACCTGCTTGGTTCGCTGGTAGGGCTGCCCTTCTTCGAGAAGCTCCTGGTCAGCGCTTTGCTCCTCATCCCTGTGGGTTTTGCCATGGGCATGCCCTTCCCCACCGGGTTGCGCTGGCTGGCGGGAGATAAAGTGGAAGCGGAAGACGCCACCATTGCCCCTGTGGATGGCGCTGCCTCCCGGCGCAACGCGGTGGAGTGGGCCTGGGCTATGAACGCGGCTTCCAGCGTTCTGGGCTCAGTCCTGGCTATTGTGATCGCCATTCAAGTGGGCCTGAACCTTACCCTCACCTGCGGGGCCGCCGCCTACTTGCTGGCTCTTTTTCTGACCCTCACCTTCCGCCGCTCGCCGCTCTCCCGTGGAGCCTAGTCTAAGCGTCTGGTATCATCGCCTAAATCCGAGTTATGGCAGGAGTTAGTACGCTCCGGGGCGAGTGCAGCGGGGGCGCGGGTGTCAGCCATAGGGCACTACATAGATAATTCCAACGCGCGACCTGAAGCATCAGAATAGCTACTAGCTTTCAGGGGAGAAGGTGGCTAGCCAGAAGCAACTGAGATGGTCGGAACTGCGGGTTGGGCTGACGGTGGTCTTCGCCAGCATAGTACTGATCATCCTCATCTTTCTCATGACTGGCTCTAGCGGCCTGCTCACGCGCAAAATCACTCTCTATTCTTACTTTGACAACGCTTCTGGCCTCCGGGTGGGCGCGCCCGTGCGCCTGGAAGGCGTGGACATCGGCAATGTAAAGGCCATTCGTGTAGTGGCGGGACATGGTCTGACCCCGGTTCAGGTGGCGATGACGGTGAGCACACGCTTCAAGGACGCAGTGCGTACCGATTCCACTGCTGAACTCAGCACACAGGGCGTGCTGGGCGAAACCTTTGTGGATATTGACAGCCGGGTGGCTCATGGCCCGCCCGCCCAGGACGGCGCTGTGCTCCCCATCCATGAACGGCCGGACCTCACCGACATGGTGCGTGCCAGCCAGAGCACCCTGCAGAATATCCAGGCCCTGCTGGGCCGGGTGGATAACATCGTCTCCTTCGTGCAGAGCGGCCAGGGTTCAGTGGGCAAGCTGATTTACGACGAAGCTCTGTACAACCGGCTGAATTCCACCTTAGCTGAGTTCCAGAAGGTGGGCGCAGCCGTTACCCAGGGTCAGGGCAGCTTGGGCAAGCTGATCGTCAACGACGATCTCTACAACCGAGCTAACGCTAGCGTGGACAAGCTCAACGCTATCCTCGACCAGGTTAATTCCGGCCAAGGCACCGTCGGCAAGTTCATTAAAGATCCGTCGCTCTACAACAACGCCAATGCCACCATCACTCAGGCTAACCAGCTTATGGCGGATGTGAACGCGGGCAAAGGCACACTGGGACTGGTTACTAAGGACCAGGCTTTTGCCGCCAAGGTGAATGACACCATCACCAAGCTGGACGAACTCTCGAACCGGCTGAATTCAGGCGAGGGCACGGTAGGTAAGCTGCTGCAGGATCCAACCATGTATAACAATACCAATCAGTTGCTGACGGAGACGCGTGACCTGATTGCTGCCATTCGCAAGAACCCCAAAAAATACCTGACCATCCGCCTGAAAGTTTTCTAGCGTAGAAGAAAAGGTACTGCCGCACCCTTACAAAAGTACAAGCGCAGAGGATGCAAAGCACGCTGAGCTTTTGGAAAGGAACCGTGCGTATCCATTTCCTAAGTACTCCTGAATCGGGTGCCATTTAGATCTGGGATTAACAAATCCTCTGCGCCCTCAGCGTCCTCCGTGGTTTGTGGTTTTCTCACCTTTGGACAAACATCTTCACGGCGGTTGCCGCCAGAGCAATAGCAAACACCTTGCGCAGCGTGGGGCCGGAGATTTCCTGGGCCCACGCGCCTCCGAAGTAGCCGCCCAGGAGAACTCCCCCGGCAATGATCAGCCCTAGCTGCCAGTTCACCTTGCCCGCCTTGTAGTACTCCATGAACGCAAGAATACCCGTGGGGGGCAGCAGCATAGCCAGCGACGTGCCCTGGGCCAAGTGCTGATCCATTCCAAAAATGTAAATCAGGGCGGGGATCAGAATGATGCCGCCACCCACCCCGATCAGCCCGGAAAAAATACCCACCCCAATGCCCAGGATCAAGGCGCCCACCACGTGCCACACGGTCATAATTGGTCTCGTAGGAGGAAGTGAATGCGAAGTGATTGTAGAAGCAGCACTCAGTATTCAGCAATCAGCATTCAGCACGCCGACGGGCGTTGCCGATCGTTAGGGAGTATGCGGCAGTTCAAGGGCTGAGTGCGGACCGCTGAGTGCTGGCGAGCCAGAAGCTAGCAAGTAGGAGCTTCCTTCGTCGCCTCCGCCTGCTCGTGCGCATGATAGCTGGAGCGCACCAGCGGCCCCGACTCCACGTGGCGGAAGCCGAAGCGCAGTGCTTCCTGTTTGAGATACAGGAACTCGTCGGGCGTGTAGAAGCGAGCAATGGGCAGGTGATCGCGCGATGGCCGCAAGTACTGGCCCACAGTGAGCAGGTCCACACCGCGCGCCCCCAGATCGCGGAAAACCTCCACCAGCTCGGCCATGCCTTCGCCCAGACCGACCATCACTCCCGATTTGGTCACCATGCCCGGGGAAAACTTCTTGGCATTGTCCAGCAGCCTCAAGGTGCGCTCGTAACGCGCGCCTGAGCGAACTGCGCGGTACAAGCGGGGCACGGTTTCGGTGTTGTGATTTAGCACGTCCGGCCTGGCATCGAGAACGACTTTCAGCGCTTCGTCCAGGCCCTGAAAATCGGGAATCAGGACTTCCACCCGGCATTCGGGCGTGAGCTTGCGGATCTCTTCGATGGTCTGGGCAAAGACGCGCGCCCCACCGAGGTTGTCGTCGTCGCGATTCACGCTGGTCACCACAGCGTGCTTCAGCCCCAGTGTGGCAACCGCCTCCGCCACTCGGCGCGGCTCATCCCAGTCCAGAGGCCCGGGCTTGCCTTTAGGCACGGCGCAAAACCCGCAGCGCCGGGTGCAGATGTCGCCCAGCAGCATGAAGGTGGCCGTGCGGTGGTTCCAGCATTCCCCAATGTTGGGACACTGCGCCGACTCGCACACTGTGTGCAGGCCTAAGCCACGGGCTAAAGCTTTCAGATTGTGATAGTTATCGCCGACCGGAGCACGAGCGCGCAGCCATTGCGGCTTAGGCTGTGGCCGCGGCGGCGCGAGGCAGATTTGAACCAGTTCGGCAGAAGACCCCATGCAAATTTCTATTTTACACGTGGCTTGGGCAATTCCTGCTTGGGCACGGGTGCGGGCGAGCACAGCTCGCCTGACTTCCTCACCGGCCTACAACGTGTGCAGATATGCCATCAAATCTTTGATCTGCTGCTGCGTGAGCGCGTTGCCGAAGGACGGCATCTTGCTCTTGCCGTACCGCACCACCTCGGTCACGCGGTCATCGTTGGCGGGCAAACCGCTGGGCAGATACTGCTTGTTGAACATATGCTCCAGGCTCGGCCCCTGCAGGTCGTGGGAAGAATAGGCCTCGTGGCAGCGGGCACAATAGTAGTCGAACACGCGCCGCCCCGAGGCTTGCTGCGGGTTCAGCCCCAGTTCGGCGTCGCTTTTGCGCCGCTGCACGTCGCAGCCGACAGGGAGACATAGAATCAGGGCAGATGAACAAATCAACAGTACGGTTCTCAATGGGTGTACCTGGGAAAAGTACAATAATAGAGCAAAGCTCATGCCCGTCGCCGTCAAACGCGTTTATGAAAAGCCGGTGCGCGCCGATGGCGCCCGCGTGCTGGTAGATCGCCTGTGGCCGCGCGGAGTGCGCAAGGAAGCGGTGCACACCTGGCTGAAGGAGCTCGCGCCTTCCGATGAGTTGCGGCGCTGGTTTCACGCCCGTCCACGGTACTGGGATATGTTTCGCCGGCGCTACCTGAAGGAACTGGCGCGGCCGCAGGCAGCCGAAGCTTTGGAGGAGCTCTACCGGCTCGCCGAAACGCGCCGCCAGCTCACACTTCTGTTTGCCTCGCGCAACCTCGAGCACAACAATGCTCTAGTGTTGAAGGAGTTGTTGGACGGTATGCGCAAGCCGCCCACCGGCACTGGCCCGGCAGCTGCAGCCACGGCGGGGCGGCAACGCGCGCGGGCACGGCGGCCGCGATGATTCTTTATCCGCAAAGCCCAACCTCTTCCGCTTCTTCTGAAATCATTCCCGCCTGGAGCGCCGTAGCCGCTACTCAAAAGCAAAATGCGTCCGCCTGGTGGCTGGTCGCGCAGCCTGATCACGCCGCGCTGGCGGGAGAGCTGGCCGCAAAGTTTGGCACAACTGACTTCCCGCGGCTTGAAGATGACATCGTGCGCGCTATTGCCCTGCACGATGCCGGCTGGGCCAGGTATGACGGCGGGGGACTCGCGGGCGGCGGCAAAGGTAATGCTCCTCAACCACCGCGTGACTTCAACGGCCGTCCGCTTTCGTTTCTGCAGGCGCCGGTCGACATGTTCGTGCCGGCTTGGATCGCTTCCATCCAATGCGCGGAGGAAAAGGCCGGCGCCATTGGCGGCCTTATGGTAAGCGGTCATTTTCGCCGGCTGGCCGAAAACCGACTAAGCTCCGTTGAAGATTCTCCCGAGGAGACAACCTGCCTACATAATTTCGTGAAGAACGAAACCGGGCAGGATGCGATACGTCTTCGCCGTCAATCGCTGTCAGAGCTTGAAGTCGAACACCTGGTGGACCTTCTGCAGTTCTGCGATCTGCTCTCACTTTATCTGTCCTGCGGGTCGCCCGCTCAGGTTCAATTTCCGCAGGCGATTGGCTCGCGTTCCATCGTGTTGCGAAGGGAGGGAGAAGTGTGCCTCCTCGATCCCTCGCCCTTTCCCAAAAAAGTCAGCCTGGGCGTGCCCGCCCGCCGCGAGCCTGTATCCCCCAGCGACTTGAATACGTGTGTGCTGCCTCTCTTGATAAGGTGATTCCAAATTGCAAACCAACGTTGTTAGAGAGATTGCTTGCGACGTTTCCTGCCCGCGTACAGAGAGACGTATCGGCAACGATGTTGCCGGCCTCCCACTTCCAACTACTAACTACCAACTACTGTCTTACTGCTGCATCACCGCCAGTACAATCTGGTCAATGGTGTTCAAAGCTTCGCGGTCGGGAAGGTGATGGTTATTGGTGAGGATGGAAAACGCTATCTTGTCGCCTTTGGCGGTAGTGGCATAACCGGAGAGCGCATTTACGTGATTCAGCGAGCCGGTCTTGCCCTGCACATGGCCCATCGCTGGCGTTCCTTTAAAGCGGTCGGCCAGCGACCCGTCCACTCCCGCCACCGGCAACGTGCCTTCGTAGAGCAGCGCCCAGGGCTGAGTGGAGGCGTACTGCAATAGCTGCACAATGGCGCGGGGCGTCACCAAGTTTTCGCGCGAAAGCCCGGAGCCGTCATAGAACACGAACTCGTCAGGGCTGATGCCGACCTGCTGCGTCAGGAAGGTGCGTACCACCTCTTTGCCGGCTTCGATCGTGCCGGCGTTGCCCTTCTCGCGGCCGAGCAGACGCAGCAATAATTCTGCGTGCAGGTTCTGACTGACCTTGTTAATTACCGTCAAATCCTCCGCCAGCGGCTGCGACTGGTAGCTGGCCAGCACCATGCGCTGGTCCTGCGGCGAAAGGGCGGTGGAGGTCCCACCCCCGCGTGAGGCCAGGCTGGTGACGGTAACCGTAGACAAGCTGGCTAGCTCCGTATGATGCGTGCGCGAACGGCCGTAAACGATCACTCCACGCTGTTCCAGCAATTGCCGGAAGAGATCTGCGCTGTAACCGGCGGGATCCTCAATGGCAAGCGCTTCGTTGGCTCCGGCATCATCTACCGGCATGTTGCCCCATAGCGTGAGGGTACGCGAGCCGGGCTCGCGGTTGATGTAGATCTTGCGCGGGCCGGTACCCGGCGGTGTCGTGATGATGCGGTTATCAATGCGGTAATAGTCGGCAAACGGAGTAACGCTGACGAAGGCGCGGTCGCCGATGCGGTCGGCCGGCAGGATATTCACAAACACCACGTTGTCGTTGATGGTCAGGGCCGAAACCGGCGCGCCATCGCCCCACACCAGGTCGTCCTGGCTCCAGCCCTCGCCGTAACGCTCGAAGGCGTAGTAGGAGTCGTCCGCCACTACGTCGCCATCCACGAACTTCAGCCCTTTGCGCACCAAGTCGTCAGCCAGGTCCGACAAAACCTTGACCGGCTGCGGATCGCGCTCCGTGTGCAGGTTGTAGGGCAGCACCCGTCCCGAGAGATTGGGATCACCGCGGCCCACCAGAATCAGGTCGCCGGTGAGCCGGCCATACTTGTCCAGACTTCCCGTGGTTTCCACCGTGGTGCGGAAGCGGTAGTCGGGGCCAATCAGCGCCAGCGCAGTGGCGGTGGTGAAAAGCTTGGTATTGGAAGCCGGCGTGAACAGCTTGTGCTCGTTGCGGGCATAGAGCACTTTACCCTTGGGCAGGGAGACGATTTCAATGCCCCAGAAGCCACGTGCCACGTCAGGCTGGGCCAGGATCTGGTCAATGCGTTCTTCCAGGGGAGGCTTGCTGGCCGCGGTGGCGAAGGACCCCGCACACAGCAGCACCAGCAGCAACGGAGAAATGCGCCTTCGTAGCATGATCTTAGCTGGATTGTAGCACCGGTTCGCAGCGCCGAAGATTGCAAACCCAATCACCAATGGCTATCTGCAAGGTTCGTATCAGGGCATGGCTTCAGCCATGCCGAGTAGGGCACAGGGCGCAAACCAGCTTCAGCCGCTGCCAGGGTGACGTCTAAAAGCGCGTAATGGATTCCAAATCACAGGCGGATTCCAGGGGCTGAAGCCCGGTTGAGAGAAGGCGCGAGGCGGCACACCTGAAGGCGTGCCCTGATACGGATTAATGCCATTCCCTCGCGGCAGGGCCCCTGAGTTCGCCATGAAGCGTTCTGCATGGGCCTACCTTGCAATTCATGAAAACCGACTACAATTTCCTTCGGATGCGCCCCACCTTCGACTGGAACATCGGCAGGCGCTCACTCGCGCTCGGTGAGCGCACTTTGGTCATGGGCGTGATCAACGTCACGCCGGACTCTTTCTCCGATGGCGGCCTTTACCTGGAACCGGCCGCGGCGGTCGCACACGCGCTGCGCCTGCTCGACGAAGGCGCCGACATACTCGACATTGGCGGCGAGTCCACGCGCCCCGGCGCGGCGGTCGCGCCCGCTTCAGAGGACGTAAGGGCTCCTCGACGCCGCAACCCGGTCAGCGCGGAGGAAGAGCTCAGGCGCGTGTTGCCTGTAATTGAGGAGATCAAGCGCGTCCGCTCCGCATGCATCATCTCTATTGATACCTACAAAGCAGAAGTCGCGGGTGCGTCCGTGGCAGCGGGCGCGGAAATCGTGAATGACGTGAGCGCCTTTCGCTGGGATCCGGCGATGGCCGGAACCGTGGCCGAACTGGGCTGCGGATGCGTGCTCATGCACATGCGCGGGCGACCGGAGGAGTGGCGCAACCTGCCGCCACCCGAAGATGTAACGGCGCTGGTAACACACGACCTGCAAAAATGGGCGAAAGCGGCCTTGCAGGGAGGCGTGGGCCGGGAGCGAATTGCGCTTGATCCCGGATTCGGTTTCGGCAAAAACTTTGAGCAGAATTTCCCGCTGCTCGCTCGCCTTGATGAGCTGCACCAATTAGGCTTTCCGCTGGTTGTGGGCACCTCCAGAAAATCGTTCATTGGTCGTGCCTTGCGACGCCATGGCCGCGATGCGCCGGTGGACGAGCGCGCCTTTGGTACTCTGGCAAGTGAGACTGTGGCCATGCTGAAAGGCGTGCATATTATCAGGACTCATGACGTGAAAGCTTCGGTGGATGCCGCAAGAATCGCAGATGCAGTTCTGAAACAAGAGGTTAGGAGCCAGTAATCAGGAGCCAGGGGTCGGCGAGAGCGGCGTGTACCTTTGCTGACTCCTGACTCCTGAGCCCTGACTCCTTAAAATGTTTTCTGTGAATCCAGCAGAATCGTAACCGGCCCCTCATTCACCAGCTCCACCAGCATCATCTCCTGAAAGCGCCCGGTTTCGCAGCGCAGGCCGGCAGCGCGAATCTTCTCCACAAAATGGTCGTAGAGGCGGCGTGCCTGCTCCGGCAGGGCGGCGGCATCGAATGAAGGCCGCTTGCCGCGGCGCACATCTCCATACAAGGTGAACTGCGAAACCGCCAGCACCGCGCCGCCGCTTTCTCCCACCGCGCGGTTCATCTTGCCTTGGGTGTCCTCGAAGATGCGCAGACCGGCAACCTTCTCGGCCAGGTAGTCGGCATCGGCTTCGGCATCGCCCTGCCCTACTGCCAGCAGCAACAGCAGTCCGGGGCCAATCTGGCCCACCACTGTTCCAGCCACTGTGACCTTGGCCCGGCTCACCCGCTGTACGACCGCACGCATAGCTGGGCAGGGTAACGCATAAGCAGGCTAACGGTCGACGGCTAAGGGCAGACGGCCGGGGGCCCCGTCAGTCGCGCTTTGAAGCGTGGAGCCGGAAAGTCGAAACCTTGAAACCCTGAACTTTGCTCTTGAAAGCTTTCAACCTCCTCCACCCTTTCGTCACTCCCGCTTTACGTTAGTTCCCGCCATACTGGGCTAAAATAGCTCATTGGGTTTTCCCGCCGTTTTCAGCAAAGAGGTCAGTTTTGACTGAGATTTTAAGTCACTTGCCACCTTTGTCACTGATGTCGGTGCTCGACATCGTGCTGGTGGCGGTGCTGATTTACCAATTTCTGGTGCTGATCCGCGGCACGCGCGCCGCGCCCATGCTGGTGGGTGTGGGTGTGCTCGCCCTTATTTTCTGGCTGGGGCGCCTGGGCGAACTGAAGACCATTAACTGGATATGGCGCAACTTTCTCCCCTACGCCATCTTTGGACTGATTGTGGTATTCGCCCCGGAAATTCGCCACCTGCTCGCCAAGCTGGGCCGTGGTTTCGTTCTCGCGCGTTCTTCGCAGTCGTCCGCCGGAGAAGCCTACGACGATATTGTGCTGGCGGCTAACCTGTTCTCGCAAAACCAGACTGGCGCCCTTATAGTGATCGAACGCGAAATCGGGCTGCGCACCCACATCGAGAGCGGCGTGCCTCTGGACGCGCGGCTCTCCTACGACCTGCTGGCCACCATCTTTCGACCCAGCGCTCCCCTGCATGATGGCGCTGTGATCGTGCAAAAGGACCGCATTGCCGCCGCCGCGTGCTTTCTGCCCTTGTCCATGAACCCGGTAATTTCCAACCAACTGGGCACGCGCCATCGCGCCGCCATCGGCATTACCGAGGAAACGGACGCCATTGCCGTGGTCGTCTCTGAAGAAACCGGCGCGGTCAGCCTGGCGGTGGGCGGCAAGATTGAGCGCGATCTCACGGCGGAAGAATTGCGCCAGCGTCTGAGCCAACTCTTGCACCGCTACGTGCCGGCTACGGCGCTGCCCACTCCAATGACTAACGGTGCAGAACTAGAGACTAACCCGGCCGCGGCTCCTGCCTCGCGCGGAGTATCTTCCAAATCGTCGCAGTCCGGCTTTAATCGCGGGGTGGAACGTTAGAGCATGGGCTTCCTGCGCCGCTACGTGTTCCACAACATCGGTCTCAAACTGTTTTCACTGATCATGGCGGTGTGTCTGTGGGCGGTGGTCACACAAGAGCGCTTGGAGGCGCGCAAAACGAGAATCGTAGAGGTGCGTCCCCGGGTAGTCGGGCGGCTGGCCTCCGGTTTTGCAATTACCGGGGTGATGGCTGATCCCGCCCGGATTGAAGTTAACGGTCCCGCTAAGCGCGTGGACATGGTGGATTCCGCCGTCACTGACCCAGTGGATGCCACCGGCCTCCTCAGCCAGCACACTTTCACAACCAGCGCCTATGTTTCCGATCCACGCGTGCAGGTAGTCAATCCGCAACCTGTGCGGGTTACGGTTTTCGTGGGAAAATCGTCTGGCCGCAGTGATTGAGCGGCCCCGCGCTTCCCCGTCGCGGCTTAGAGACTCCCCATTAACACAAAGATTTGAGGTAACTAAACGTGGCACGACAACTGTTTGGAACCGACGGCATTCGCGGCGTTGCTGGCCAGTATCCTCTGGACGAACCCACGGTATTCGCAATCGGCAAGGCGCTGGGCGACCGCTTGCGCGCGGCGGCGCAGCACAAGCGGGCGGTGATTGGCCAGGACACACGCGAATCCAGCCAGTGGATCGCCAACACCGTAGCCGCCGGCCTGCTGAGCGCCGGCATTGAGGTCAAGAGCGCGGGTGTGATCACCACGCCCGGAGTCGCTTTCCTTGCCCGCACCGATTCCTTTGGCGCCGGCATTGTGATCTCCGCTTCCCACAATCCCTGGATGGATAACGGCATCAAGGTTTTCTCCGCAGATGGCTTCAAGCTGCCCGATGAGGTTGAGCACCAGATCGAAGCGGAAATCTTCCAGCTGCTTGCGGCCAAAGCCCCGTCCAGCGCCGAAACCGCCGCCATATTCCGGTCCCTGCCTGGATCTACCGAACTGCACCAGGACTATGTTCGCTGGCTGGCGGGGCAGGTTGCCGGCGCCGATCTCAAAGGAATGCGCGTGCTGGTGGACTGCGCCAACGGCGCTGCCGCAGCGGTTGCGCCCGACGTGTTCCGCGCCTGCGGGATACAAGCCACGTTTCTGCACCGTACGCCCGATGGCCGCAACATCAACCACGACTGCGGCGCACTGCATCCGCAAACTGCCGCCGGCGCAGTTGCCGCCGAGCCCGGGCGTTACGACCTGGGTATCACCTTTGATGGCGACGCTGACCGCGCCCTTTTCAGCGACGCCGCCGGGCGGGTCGTGAACGGCGACGCTGTTTTGCTGCTGATGGGTCGCGAAATGCAAGCTCGCAGTGCGTTAGTGGGCTCGCTGGTGGTGGCTACCACGATGTCCAACATGGGCCTGGAAATTGCCCTGCGCCGCTCTGGCATTCGCATGCTGCGCGCGCCTGTGGGCGACAAGTATGTGCTGGAAGAAATGCTCAAGCACGGCAGCACGCTGGGCGGAGAGCAGTCCGGCCACATCATCTTTCGCGATGGCGACGCCACCACCGGCGACGGTCTGCTCACTGCCCTGCGCGTGCTTCAGGTAATGGCGCACGCCGGCAAGCCCCTCGCCGAGCTTGTGGCCGACCTGAAGGTCTTTCCCCAGATCATCAAAAACGTTCGCGTGCGCGAGAAGAAGCCGCTGATGGAAATTCCCGCCGTGGCCTCGGCCATCAGCTCCGCGGAGAAGGAACTGGACGGCAATGGACGCGTGGTGGTGCGCTATTCCGGTACCGAGGCTCTGGCTCGGGTGATGGTCGAAGCCGAAGACCAAGCCCGCATGCAGCGCCTGGCCGATGCAATCGTCTCCGCGATTCAACACGCCTTGGGAACTTCTTAGCCGGTTTACACAGCTTGGCAGCTACAGATATTCACGGATCTTCACGGATGCATGACGTAGCGCCGGCGTCTCGCCGGCTGTCGTGAGGGCGTCTCGCCCTTACCAGGATGTCAGCCAGAGCAACGTTCAGGGCTTGGTCGAGGTTCCGCAGAAGAAACGGATAAATACCGCCATGCCGATGATCCACGTATAGAGCAGGGCTTCTTCCTGCAGCGCGCGCCAGATGTTTCTGCGCGGTCTGGGGCGCGTTAATGGGGCGGCCGCTGAAGTGGACTCAGCAGTTCCAAGCAGCAGATCGAACAAGGGGAAAAAGA
The DNA here is from genome assembly GCA_035252015.1 of Terriglobales bacterium. Taxonomy (GTDB): domain Bacteria; phylum Acidobacteriota; class Terriglobia; order Terriglobales; family Acidobacteriaceae; genus JAICWP01. Next base: position 69,265 of record DATFDP010000223.1, on the reverse strand, counting down.
CGTTATAGCGCCCTTCAGGAATATCGTGGTGATCGAGATGATAGGGAATGGCAGCGCGCAAAACAGGCGGCAGCCAGCCGCCCAGATGGATACGCCAGTGGATTTCCTCCACGGCAATAAAGTAAGCCGTAAAGCCGAGCAGAATGCCGGGGGCGAGCGGGAAACGCCAGATTAGGTCAGCGAGCGCTACGGGCGAGCCATTGCTGCCGAACAGAAAAGCTACGTACAGCGGCGACTCCCCAAATGTCAAATGCTCCACTTCGTTTTCTTTTCCCGAAGTGATGTGATGCAGAATGTGGCCCTTTCCCAGTGTGCCCCGCGTATGATGCAGCAGATAGCGATGGTAGAAGTATTCAAACGCGTTCGCCCAGACCAGCCCGATCGCCAGCCCAATCAGCCATTGCCGCGGAGTTGGCGGAGCATATAACGCCAAAAGCAGCGCAGGAACCGCGCCGCATAACATGGCGGTCAATGCATTGTTTCGCTTAAGACTACAGGCGTGGGTGAATGCGGTTGCGGTGGAACAACTGGCTTCCATACTCGTCTTAGTGCTCGGCTCGCTCTATTGGAACCCGGGGGATAGGTCCAAGTTGTCTGGATCAGGAGACTTTTACGGCCTATCGAGCCGGTAGTATACCTCGGAAACCGGCTTCCGGCGCGGGATTTCACGCTTTAGCAATTGCATGCGACCTAGGCTGCGCTGCCTCCGCGAATAACCTGCAGTTCGCATTCGGTGGCCCAGTAACCAGCGCCATTTTCGCCATCCAGCACGTACTGCTGAACCAGGTAAACGCTTTTATCGGGGGCTTTTATCACCGGCTCCCAGCGCTGAATGTGGCGCACGGGATGGGGATTGCGCCAGACAATTTGCAGCTCCATGGGCGGACTCCACGGCGGTCCTGAAAGCAACTCCCATTCCAAGGCCGTGGGAGCTGCTCCCTGCGGCTAACCCCCTTGCTGTGTTGTGCTTAGACGAGGAACTCCTAAGTCGGACGGTCTCGAGCCGCAAAGGTTCAGACCGAATCGGGCGAGTTGGTCCCAGATCGGGACCAGCAACGGGGGAGAGACTAATGTTAATTACATCTCTACCGATGCTCCTTGGCGTGTCAGAAGGTGACCCGCAAAGCCAGCTGAATCTGGCGCGGGTTGAAGACGGCTCGGGGCGTTCCGTATCCCGGATTGGGCGACCCGTCGAGGAAAGTTCCCGCTGTCCCGGCCGGGATGAAGTCGGGCGCTCCGTAGACTGTGTTGAAGTACCGGATGTTCACGTTATTCAAGGCATTAAAGGCTTCCGCCATGCCTTGCAGGTGCACCTTTTCGGTCACATTGAAGGTGCGGGACAGGCGCAGATCCACAGTCTGGTAGCTGTCGCCGCGGAAGGTGTTGCGCGGCTCAATTCCCACGCGGTCGTTCAGCGGAAAACCGTCGCCATTGGCGTCAAATCCGACAAATTTGGTGAAGTAATGCGGCGACTCCAGGGTGACGATGGTAGAGAACTCGAAGTCGTTGAGCAAGGCGTTCATGTGGGTCGGACCTTGCAGCGTCATGGTGCCCACAAAGCGGTGGCGCACGTCATCGGCGGACAAGGCCTTCTCCGCGCCGAAGTTTCCGCTGTCCTGGGGAATGAGCACGAAGCTGGGGTTGGGACCATCGTCGAGCGTCTTGGACCAGGTGTAGCTGAGGCCATAGCCGACGTGGTGGCTGACCCGCTTGTTCAGGTTCACCAGCAGCCCGTCGAATTCCGAATACCAGCGTGAGTCAGCCTCAAAGAAGGTGAAATAGTTCGGGTTCCTGGAACCGGGAACCCCGGGCGCGCCGCACACCGAAACTGGGCAGAAGAAGGTGTTTTTCACCCCTGGGTCGCCGTTGGAGTCGTGGTCCACTACGGAACCGGTGGGCGGGGGCTGGTTGATGTTGAAAAAGCTGCCCAGGTGTACGCCATGTGTGCGCAGGTAGCTGATATTGAGCACGGCGTCTTTGTAAGGCTGGAACTCAATCCCCAGGCTGCTCTGAATGCCGTACGGCATCTTGTGGTTTTGGGTAAAGCGCACGATGGTGGCAGGCAAGAGCACGCCCAGCGTGGCCGGGTTGGTGGGATTCGGGTACTGCCCGCCAATCAGCCCATTGAACGCATTTTGAAAGGCCGCCGGGAAGAACCCGGAATAGCCGAAAAGCTGGGTGGTGGAGTTCAGGTTATCTTCGCCCGCCCGGAACTTGCCGTAGGCTGCCGTGCCGCCGCAGGATGGCTCCTGGCACATGAGCAGGGGCGAGGGAATCGTGCCATGAAACAGCCCGAAGCCGCCGCGCAACACAATGGAGTGGTTGCCGCCAAAATTGTAGGCGAAGCCGGCGCGCGGATCCACTCCGTGTGGGTTATCCAGGACATTGCTGGGCCACGTCTCAAAATCGAAACGGGTACCCAGGGTCAGGGTCAAGTTCTGCGTAGCGCTGAAGCGGTCCTGGACATAGAAGCCATCATAGGTGTGGCCAAGAGTGCCGCTGGCCTGGTTGCGTATCGCCTGGGGATAACCGTTCATCTGGAACACAGATGGATCAAATGAGGTCTCGTTGAAGTTGGGTGCCTGGAAGCGCTCCATCCACAGCACCACCGGCGTGTGCTGGAGCAGGTTGGACTTGTTGCAGGGCGCATCGGCTGGGGCAGTAGGATCCGGCGCGATGCAGACGAAAGTTGCCTCGAAAGGATAGAACAAGGGGAAGGATTCGGTGGTATTCACATGGTTGAAGTCGCCGCCGAAGCTGATGGTGTGCCGGCCGGCGGTCTTGGTCACGTTATCCACCAGTTCAAAACGCCCTTCATTGTAAAAATCGGGATTGCCGCGGTTGACCCCAATAGCGAACTGGTTCGCCACTTCCATGTGCGGCTCCGCCGTGACCGTGGGGAAATCGAAGGAGCGCTTGGCGTACTGCATGCGCACTTCGTTGACCAGGCTGGGGGAGACGATTGAGGTCAGGCTACCCACCACCGACTGGTCACGGGAGAAGTTGTTCTTGAAACCGGAGGGCAGGTCGGAGCCGTCGTTGAGCGGCGAATAGTTGTGCAGCCGGCCATCGTCGAAGAAATAACGCACGTACATGTATTCCTTGGTGCTGAAGGAGTGGTCCAGCTTTACCAGGAAGTTGTCGTAATTGTTGCTGCGGGTCACGTTCAGGTTTTCCGCCGGAAAGCCGATGCTGGATTTGAACTGGTTGATCAGGCCGATATTGTTCAGGATGATGGAGTTGTAATAGGGCGATTCGCTGCGCCGCTGGCCCTCATAGTTGGCGAAGAAGAAGGTTTTGTCCTTTTTGATGGGTCCGCCTAAGGTGAAGCCGTACTGATTCTGGCGCAGCTTGTTAAGCCGGCGGCAACCGCCAGAGCTCAGGTTGCCAGGCACCTTGCAACTGAACGGATCTTCCGAGGCCAGCAGGCTATTGGCATCCATCGCGTCATTGCGGAAGTATTCGTAAGCCGAGCCATGATAGGCGTTGGTTCCGCTCTTAGTGATGATGTCCACAATTCCGCCCACGGCCCGCCCAAACTCGCTGCTGTAGTCGCTGTTAATGACGCGAAATTCGCGCACCGCGTCCTGGGAGGGCGTGTACTTCTGCACGCCTGAGGCAGTGGAGATGTCGTCAGCGCCGTCAATGGCCACGAAGTTGTAATGAATGTTCTGCCCGGCAAAGGATAGCTTGGTCACTGGCTCTATGATCACGTCGGTGCTGCCGGAGGTGGTGTCGCCGATGGTCACTCCCGGTGCCAGCAGGGCAAAATCAATAAACTGGCGGCCGTTCACCGGCAGGTTTTCGATCTTGTTCTCGTCAATCACCGAGCTGACCATGGTGCGCGTGGGCTCGGCGGTGACACCCACGTCCACCACTTTGATTTCCTGCGTCACCTCGCCCAGGGGCAGGGTGAAGTTCACCGCGCCCACCTGGCCGACGTCGAGATGGACCTTCTTCACCTGCTTCTGAAAACCCTGCTTGTTCACCGTCACCACATAGTCGCCGACGGGCAGCAAGGCTATCTGATAGCCGCCATTCGTGTCGGTGCTGGCGGTCCGGGAAATGGCTGTCGCCGTATTGACCGCGGTGACCTGGGCGTCGGGAATGACCGCCCCGGTGCTGTCATACACCCGGCCTTGTACCGTCACCGTCACCACCTGGGAGAGCGACGGCAAGCTGAGTACAACCAACAACATGCACAGCAGGCTGCAACCGACCACGCGGGCACGCATCATTGGCTTTCCACCTCAAAGGGATATAAGGACGATAACGGCGAGAGCAAGTGCAGCTTGCATCTGATATTGCAAAACAAGAGCGAAGTCAATACCTTACGCGGAACTTTGCGGGGGATGTCGCAGGATGACGCCTGCACCTGGTTGCAAATCACAACAGTCCGATATGGGCCATTTATCGGGACCGGCCCAGCACGGTCTGATAGGGATCGAGCAGCAGTTTCCGTACACCAGCCGGGGCGCTCAGGCGAAAGCCGGTTTCCTCTCCATCGGCGAACACGCGGCCCAGCAGCACAGGAGTTCGCCCGGCCAAAGCATAAATGGGCAGCGAAGTGACCAGATCCGCAGGCGCGTCTTCCTGCTTTATAGTGCCCGTGACCACCACGGAATTCCCCTTGCGCAGGAACTTTGTTTTCGCCAGTTGCAGCCGAGGGATGGCTGTGCCATTAACCCAGCCATCAAAAAACCAATCCAGGGATTTGTGCCCTTCAAACCAGAGCGAAGGAGGCAGGCTCTCCTCAAATGCCGCCTGCACGTCCTGCAGGGTCATTACCTTGCCGGCAAAGCGCTCCTGCAGAACACGCAGCACGTGCAGGAAGAGCTGATCTCCATTATCAAGAGGTTTCCGCCGACGCGACCGGGACTGGCTGGCGGCATCGCGCAGCATGTAGCGCAGCATGTGAAACAGCCAGGTCCCGCGGCCGTAAGCTATGGCGTCATAAGCATCGGGAAACTTGGAGGAGGAGAGGCGCAAGCCCAGCGTGACCGGGCCGGCCTGCCGCAGTTCCATCCCGGCCTTGTTCTTTTGCAGCAGTTGCTGGCGGTAGGTTTGCATCATGAGCGCGAACTGCTGGGGATGCTCGCCCTCTAGCATCATGAGTACGCAGTAGTTGGAAAGAGCTTCGCCAATCCACTGGTCGCGATAGCTGTGCCAGCCCACCATGTCGCCCCACCATTGATGGGCGGCTTCATGCGCCGGCATGAGTTCGCCGTAAAGCACATCCGCCTGTGGGGAAAAGTGCAGAACCTCGCGTTCGTGGGGAGAGAGGAAAGCAAAGCTGGAAAGAAAGATCAGCCCCGGCCAGCCCTGGCTGATGCCTCCCGGCATTTGTGTCAAAGACAGGCTGCTGTAAGGGAATGGCCCCAGGCGGGCCCTGAGAAAATCAATCGCATGAGCGGTCTCATCCGCCACGGCTTGGGCGTTGCGCGCCGGCGAAGGCGCTGGGGGAGGCGCTGCCAGCGCCATGCGTTCGTGCGACAAGCGCTCGGCCGGAGAAATTTCCGGGTTGGAGGGAGGAGTGGCAGGAGGCAAAGGCGCTTGCGGGAAGGTACGTTCCATTCCCGCCGCCGCGTAGGTATCAATCTCCACCTTGCCGGCGTGGGCGCCGGCTTTGACGTATTGGCCCAGGTTGAAGCCAGCCATGGGCATAGGACGCTCGGAGATCCAGTGCCCAACCTGCTCGCTGGGGCTGGCGAGGGACGGGCCCTCTTCCGCGACGGGCGGAACCCGCTTGCCGGTGGCCAGCAGGGTCCAGCCCACTGGGTAGTGAAACTGCAGATCGAACTGCGACATGGCCAGGCCCCGATTGGGATACCAGGTGCCGCGCGCGCCCACATAGAGCAGTCCGCCGCCGGCTTCAGAAAGCACCGAACCGGAATATTCCAAGCTCAACTGCAGCTGCTGTCCGGCGCGCAGGGGCTCCGGAAATATGACGGCCACCACATCGTTGCCGCGTCGCGCCAACTGTGTGCCTTCGAGGGCCGGGTTGTGCACGAACTCAATGGGCCGGCCGTCGGCTTCCACCTTCTTGACTTGCAGAAAACGCGAGAGTTCGAACAGCAGCGCTCGGTCGCCGCTTTGCCGGACCGCCACCTGCAGCAACGCCTTGGCTGAGAGCTCGTGGGGAAGCGTGACCCGCGCCCGGATGCGATAACGGGAGATGTCGATCGCATTGTAGGTGCTGTCAGATGGTATTCCCGGACCGGGATTGGAATGAGTGGGGAGGGAAAAAGAGGTCCACAGATCGTAAAAATCGCCTTGCGGCGTTAGCGTTAATTGCCCGGCGGAGACCTGCTCCAGCGCCAAGGAATCGAAGAAGACGTCGAAGAGCCCGCGCCGCGGGCTGCTCAGGCGCAAATGCAGGAAGTGATCGTTACCGGTGTAGGCCGTCAGCGGCTGCATGGGTGTGGACGCCGGCAGAAAACGGCTGAAGGTGAGGAGCAGCCGGAGCGCGTCGCTGGCGGCCAGCGAATTGGCTACCGCGCTGTTGGCGGCAAAAAATTCCTGCGCATTGGACGCGGGGTACATGAACGGCTCAAGCTTCTGCCTGCTGTCGTCATTGAAGCGCAGGTAGGCGGCCGTAAATTGCTCTTCCAGGATGGCGTTGCCGGTAAACAGGCCAAGGGAGGCCCGCTCGGCGCGATTGGGGGGCATGAGCAGCAGGTCGCCTTCGCCCTCAAAGTAAGCGCCGGTTACCCGGCCCAGCACGTCCTTGGTGAAGGCAATGGTTCCGTCGTTGAAAGTTACATGCAGGTTCGGGTGCTCAATAGAAGCGTTGCGGATGTGGAAGACGCGGCTCGGATCCAGGCCCACGCTTCCCAGTTCCTGATAGAGCATGGCACCCGGAGTTACGGAGACAGGAGGCGGATTGTTCTGAGCCGGCAGAGCAGTTGCGGCCCACGTTGTCAGCCCCGCGAGAAGGAGCAATGCGCGAAAATGGCCAGTTACCTTGGTCACGGTTTCAGCCGCGAACGGCGCGGTTAAAATCGCGACGTGCGGGCCTGCCTGATTATCGTCCTCATTTCGGCGATCTGCGCCCCGGCCGACACCATTTATCTGAAGAACGGCCGCCGGATTCTGGCGGAACGCATACGCCAGGGCGCTACTCACGTCGAATATGACATTGGGGACAACTCTTATGCTATCCCCAAATCGCTGGTGGATCACGTGGATGCGACGGGCATGCCGCCGGTTGAAGCGGGTCCGGCCGGATCAGGCTCCGAAAAACCTGTCTCCGAGATGCCGGCCTTCACCCCCAGCGTCAGCATGGACAACAGCCAAGTCGCGGTTTCCGTGATCAAGGACGGGCAGGTAGATACCTCGGTGCTGGATTCCCTGGACCGCTCGGGCAACGCCCAAATGGCTGCGGCCGGGTACTTTCTGGCCGGACAGCACGAAGAGGAGGCGGGCCATCGCACGCAGGCGCAATCCTATTTGCAGCACGCTCTGGGCCTGACGCCGGAAAATCCCACCATCCTTACTCACTATTCCGCCGTGCTGCTGCAGGGCGGCAACTATCCCCAGGCGATGGACACGGCCCTGCGAGCCACGCGGCTGGCGCCGGATTCGGCGGATGCCTTTGCCGTGCTCGGCTTTGCCCAGTTCATGTCAGACCGCAGCCAGGATGCCGTTCGCTCCTGGAAGCGCTCCCTGCGATTACGGCCCGATCCCACGGTGCAGCAATTTCTCGCCAAGGCTCAGCGGGAGGTTACCACTGAAGCGAACTTTTCCGAGCGCGAAACAGGGCACTTCACTTTGCGCTATGAAGGCCGGCAGACCTCCGACGAGTTCCGCCGCCAGCTGCTGCAGGTGCTGGATGCTGACTACAACGATCTGTCCACACAACTTGACGCCCAGCCGCGCTACAGCATTCCCGTGGTGCTCTACACGGAGCAGGAATTCTTTGACGTCACCCAGGCTCCGGGCTGGACCAGCGCCCTGAACGACGGCAAGCTGCGCATCCCGGTGAGCGGCTTGACCGAAGTGACGCCGGAGCTGGCGCGCGTGCTCAAGCACGAACTGGCGCACTCGTTCATCAACCAGTTGAGCGGCGGCCGCTGCCCGCAGTGGCTGCACGAAGGCATCGCCCAGCTTCTTGAACCACGCACCACGGCTTATTTTGGCCAGCGCCTGGGGCAGCTTATGAGCCAGCACCAGGCGCTGCCCTTCAATATGCTGGAAGGCAGCTTCATCCGCTTCAGCACGCCGGAAGCACGACTGGCCTACGATGAATCGCTGGCCGCCGCGGAATACATTCGCGATACCGACGGCATGGACGACCTGGTCCGCATCCTGCGCCGCATTGCCGAAGGCAGCTCCACCGAAGCCGCCATGCGCGCCACGATTCATTGCGACTACGCCGGGTTGGAGAATGAGGTGGGCACGTTTCTCCAGCGGAAGTACGGGAAGTAAGCGGCTGCACGCACAGCAGGCGTCGACAAACTGCTGCTCCCACCGTCCTATCAGACAATTCTCGCCTCACCCAGAGTGGGCCGAGCTACCGCCCGCTTCTGCGCTCACGCTCGAGAATCATCTGGTCGAAGGCATGCAGCAGGGACTCGCGCTCGGAGTAAGGGCCCGGCTGGTAGGCGCGCGAACTGATGCCCAGTTGCGAAAGTTCGGAGATACCCCAGTCCTCGCGGTTGGTCAGGTCCCAGAAATCAATGGCGTCGGTGGCCTGGAAATTGGGCTTGGCCATTTCCCGTGGGTGGAAGTGCCACTCGCAGATAATCTCTGTCCGGTTCACCTCTTTCGGCCACAGGGTGTGAGTCATCATGTAGTCGGGATGGAGGCTGAGCAGGAAGTTGGGATAAATGGCGTAGTAGCAAACCTTGTGGCGGTCCTCGTCGCTCAGGCCGGGAAGGTAGTCGCGGCGGCGCTTGCCGTCAATGCTCATGGTCTCGGCATCACCCTTGAAGCCCATAGTGCCGCCAACGTAGGTGGGCTGCGGAGTTTCATTGTCGGCGCCCATATAGTTGGTGAGGCGGTTGAGAGCGGGATGCAGCACCGGGCAGTGGAGGCACTCGTTGTAGTTGAGGATGATGAGCTTCCAGTTGGCCTTGACCTCGTAGGTGATGCGCTTATGAAGGCGCAAGTCGGCCATCTGCCAGGAAGCGAACTTCCGCGGCAGGTCGGCTAACTGGTTCTCCAGGGGTTCAGGCTGGGCCGCGAGATTGATGAAGATGTGACCGTCCCATACGCCAAGGTGGACCCGGTTCAGAGGATAGTCCTCGCGGCAGAAACCGCTCCCTTCTTCCATGTGAGGAGCGCCGATAAGCCGGCCGTCAAGACCGTAGGTCCAGCCATGATAGGGGCATTGGATGCGGCCAGCGAAGCTTCCCTGCGGCTCGGTACACATGCGAGTGCCGCGATGGCGGCAAACGTTGTAAAAGGCGCGAACCCGCCCGCCCTGGTCGCGCGCGACGAGGATGCTCTCGCGCGCAAGCTCACGCAAAAAATAGTCACCTGGGTGCGGAATCTGCTCGGCGCGTCCGACACATACCCAGGAGCGGCAAAAGAAGCGCTCCACTTCCTCCCGGAACACCTCTGGATCGGTGTAATACCGCGCCGGCAGTGTTTTCGGGGTGGGCACCACCTGTGTGCTCATAGTTCGACTCCGTGCCAGCCAAGCGCGATTATGCCACGAGGCAGTGAGCGATGGCTGACCACCACTATCTCATCACCTTGAATATTGAGCCGCGGTGATGTTTTCAGAGCCCCTGCGAACCCAGAGGGCAGGGCCGGAAGCGCGGGGAGTTGATGCATTTTGCAGCGCTGTCTGGAGGTCAGTCCATTAGACCAATTGCCACACACAGGAAAAAGAGGCTATTTCACCGGAAATGTAAAAACATCGCTTGACTCCGCAATCCGTAGGATGGTATAGCAGCCAGACCACTCGTGAAAGAGAGGCTGCCGCCATGGGCGCTTCAACGGTAAAGCCGGTTCTTGCTGGACCCCGCCATCTGATGAGAGCTCTCTGTGACGTGGGCGTTGCGATTGCCATGTTGCTGGTGTGCATCCCCCTGTTCGGGCAGACCGACAGGGGCCGGATTCTGGGAAATGTTCACGACGCTACTGGCGCCGTAATCGTGGGCGCCAAGGTGACCATCACTGACATACAACGCGGTATTCCGCGCAACTTGACGACAGACAGTGCGGGCGCCTTTCAGGCACCCGACCTGCTTCCGGGCAACTACAAGATTCGCGTGGCATCAGGTGGCTTTAAGACCGAGGAGCGGCCGAACATCCTGATCGAAGTAGGCAAGGATGTGCGCGTGGATTTCTCACTGCAGCCTGGGCAAGCGAGCGAGACAGTGACCGTCAGCTCCGAGGTGCCTCTGGTCAACACCATTAACGCCACCTTGGGCGGCACGGTGGACAATAAGACCATAAACGAACTGCCGCTGAATGGCCGCAACTACCAGAATCTGCTCTCCTTGCGCCCGGGCGTGATGGTTTACGCCGGCGGCGGCCCCTGGACCCAGGTGGCCAATGGCATGCGCCCGGAAGACACCAGCTTCGTAATTGACGGCATCAGCGACGACGAAGCTTTCATGGGCCTGAGTATTACCAACGCGGCGGCGGTCGCGGGCGATGCGGCCACCCTGCTGCCCATTGACGCGATTCAGGAGTTCAATGTGGAAGAGAACCCGTCGGCCGAGTTTGGCTGGAAGCCCGGAGCCATTACGACCGTGGGTTTGAAGTCGGGCACGAACCAATTACACGGCACTGTTTATGGATTCGGCCGCTCGGATTCGTTCGACGCGCGCAACTTTTTCAACCGCGCTCCCGATCCCAAGACCCCGGTGAGCCTGGAGCAATATGGCGGCACGCTGGGTGGGCACATCATCAAAGATAAGCTCTTCTACTTCGGCGGCTACGAAGGCCAGCGCTACACGGTGGGCAATTCGTTCGCCTACAGTCTGCCGACGACCGCTTCGGTCGGCGACCCGACTATCAGCATTCCCGACGCGGAAGCCGTTCTCCGGGCACAAGGCACCCCCATAAGCCCGGTCAGCCTGGCCATTCTGCCCCTTTATGGGCCCAACAACACGCAGTCCTCGGCCATTACGACGGGCTTCAACAACGTCAACAGCTCGAACAACGCGCTCGGGAAAATTGACTATCATGTGAACGAACGGCACACCCTGAGCGGGTCTTACTTCTTCGGCAACGACAAACTGGTAGCCGAGGACTCGCCGGAAACTCAGCCCTTCTTCCTGACCCAGATCCACTCCCGGGCGCAGAGCATGGCCGCCCACGAAACCTGGGTAGTCAACTCGCGTATGGTGAACGACCTCCGTTTTGGGTTCACTCGTTACACCTTGAGCATTGCGCCCAGCGACCAGAATAAGCCCGCCAGCAGTTACGGCTTGAATACCGGCATCACCAATCCGGTTTTGGGCGGCTTGCCTGGCATACGCGTCACTGGTTTTACCGAACTCGGCGGATTCCCTAGCTTCCCCAAGTATGTGGGTCCGGACAACACCATCTCATTGCAGGACAATATCTCGTATTTGCGTGGCAAGCACGCACTGAAGTTCGGCGGCGAGTTGCGCGATTTGAGGGTCCATCAGGGCACCTGGCGCAAAGGCCGCGGCGAATTCCGCTTCGGATCGTTGGAAGACTTCCTGGCCGGAACCCCCAGTCGGGCAACGCTGCTGGCGGGCGTCCCCACTCGCGATCTGAACCAGTGGGAATACTCCGGCTTTGCCCAGGATGACTGGCGCATAACCCCGAAGTTCACCATCAATCTGGGCCTGCGCTACGAATACGACGCTCCTCCCACCGAAGCCCACAACCTGCTGGGCAACTGGGAGCCTGCGGTCGGCTTTGAGCAACTAGGTAGGAACATCAGCTCCATCTACAAACCGGATCACCGCAATTTCTCGCCCCGGGTGGGCTTCGCCTGGGACGTGACGGGCAATGGAACTACCGTGGTCCGCGCCGGCGGCAGCTTGATTTACGACGTGCTGACCATGAACACCTTCCTCTCCCAGCAGAACACGCAAAACGCGATTACCCTGGGTTTGGGAGTGCTCCCCACGGGAGCTCCGCAAGTTGTCAATGGCGTTGCGACACCAGGGCCTGGCAATATTCTGGCCAGCGCCGTGACCATTCCTGGTTCCTCGCTCAATTGGAACGGTTCCTCGGTGGGCGGGGCCACCATCTTCCCCAGCAACGTAACCAGCTTTCTGCAGTGCGGGGATGGTGTGGGCAATGATCCTGGTCCTTGCGACATCATGGCCATGGATCGCAACTACCGCAATCCCTACGTCACCAACTGGACGCTCGGAATTGAGCACGCCTTCACTACCAACCTCTCGCTGGATGCTTCCTACGTAGGCAATCACGGTACGAAGCTGACCGGCATTTTTGACATCAACCAGATCAACCCGCAGTCCCCGGCGGAACTGGCCTGTGGCAACTGCGAAGACAATTCCCATCGTCCTTTCGCAGCCCAGTTTCCGTACCTGGAGTTCATCAACTTCATGAGCAACATCTATAAGTCCAACTACAACGCCCTGCAAACCACCCTGAACGCGCGCAATCTGCATGGCTTGACGTTCATTGCCGGCTACACCTACTCCCATTCTCTGGACAACATGTCCTACAACTGGAACCAGTACCTGCCGCAGAACAGCTTCACTCCCAACGCCGAGTACGGGAACAGCGACTTCGACATGCGGCACCGCTTCACACTGTCAGTCACCTATGCGCTGCCCAGCAGGAAATCGCCGCTGCAACTGCTGGAAGGATGGCAGGTTAACTCCATCGTTACGCTGCAGAGCTCTATGCCGTGGCAGACCTTTGACTCCTCCAACGACATCAGCAAGACTGGGGAATTCGCCGACCGCTGGAACTTCTTCGGCAACCCTGCCGACTTCAAGTCTGGCGGCGCCAATCCCATCGCCTGCTTCGGGTTTGCAGGTACTTCGGCATGTTCACCGAATATCCCCGGGCCTTGCATGCAAGCGGCCAGCGCCCTGGGCCCTGCCGCGGTGGCGCAACTCAATAGCCTCGGCTGCTACATGGCTGGCAACTCGGTTATGATTCCGCCGGTCTTTGGCACATTCGGCAACCTGGGCCGCAACGTGTTCCGGGACACCGGTTACCGCAACCTGGATCTTTCAATTGCGAAGAATTTCCACTTTAAGGAACGGGTTACGGCGCAGTTCCGAGCGGAATTCTTCAATTTCCTAAACCATCCCAATTTTGCCAATCCCTGGGATGCCACCAGCGGCTACGGCCCGGCCGGCGGGTTTTCCGACCCCTCCTTCCCGGGCTCGTTCGGCTGCGGTTGCGGCACCCCCGACACAGCCGCTGTCAACCCGGTGCTGGGATCGGGCGGCGCCCGCGCCATCCAACTCGGGTTGAAGATGATCTTTTAGCCATGAACAGACCGTAGGGAAACGAGGGCCGACGCTGTTTCGGCCCTCATTTTTGTCACAGCCGGGCAGGTTGGCTGGGGAATTTGGTATTGGCACTATTTTGCGGGATAGGCCCGAAAGCTTTCGGTGAGAGGAGTCGTGGCCAAAGAAATGCACGCGCCGCGCCGCTACCAGCGAGTGGTGCAGCAGATTGAGCAATGGATCCTGGACGGCAGCATGAAGCCAGGGGACCAATTGCCGGGCGAGCACGACCTGGCGCAGCAATTTGGCGTGAGCCGCACTGCGGTGCGGGAGGCTGCGAAGACGCTGCGGGAAAAGGGACTGATCGAGCCGTGTTCAGGGCGTGGAACATTTGTCACCCACGGCATGTCGCAGATCATGCGGCAGTCGCTCGACCTGATGTCCAAAATCGGGCAACTGGATGCTAGCACCCACCTGAGTGAGGTGCGCAACATCCTGGAACCTCACATCGCATCACTCGCGGCCACGCGCGCGGAAGAACAGCATCTGCGCACAATGCGGGAAGCATTCCAGGCCATGGACGAAAACCTGGATGACCCGGACGGCTACATCGAAGCCGATCTGGAATTCCATCTGGGGCTGGCGCAAGCGGCCGGCAATCCTCTCATCTTGTCGCTGCTCGATTCCATTGTTGGCTTGCTGCGGGAGGAGCGCATACGGCTGTTCCAGATTAAAGGCGCGCCCCAGCGCAGCCAGCGGCATCACAAGCGAATCCTGGAGGCGGTTGACCGGCGCGACCCGGAGGGCGCGCGCGAGGCCATGCGCGCGCACCTGAAGGAAGTTCGCAAATTTTCCTCGCAATAAGAAATAGGAATCCCATGCGCAATCGTAACGGGAGTATGCGGAGATGTTGGCTAAGTCGTGCTTCGAGGGCGGCAATCACAATGATGATGATCGTGGCCGCCCTGGGCGGCGTCTCGACAGCATTAGCTGCACCTCCATCGCAGGCAGATGAACAGGCTGTGCGGCAAGCTGATCAAGCTTTCGTCAGCGCCATGAACAAGTGGAACAAGGCTGCCTTAAGCGGGCTGATGGCGCGCGGCTTCACGTGGACAGAGGCCGGCGGGCGCACCCTGGACCAGCAGCAATTCCTTCAGGGATCAGCGCAAAGCGCTCCGGCGGGAACCGAAACCAAGCTGCACAGCTATTCCACAGTGATGTTCGTAACCGGGTCCGAGAAAACGCCGGGAGCGCATGTGCGCTTCGTTCGGGTATGGGTAAGCCAGGCGGGCAAATGGCGCATCCTCCTGGGCCAGCAAACCAACATCGAGGGCGGCTCAAAGAAGGAACAGCCCACGGTGCCGGCGGGAACACCGTGTGAGAACCCCTGCAAAACGGTGCCCTACCATGGCTCTCCGGAACAGCAGCAGGTGGTGCAATCGTGGCAGGCGCTGGAGACGGCGGTGAACCAGCGGAACGCGGATGAATGGGCGCGCCACGTGGGCGATGAGTTCGTGTTCAATATCAAAGAGAACGGCAACCCTCTGACCAAGGCTGACCGCGTGGCCACCATTCGCAAGCAGTCCTCCAGCAGCCAGGTAACCGACATAGGAGCCGTGGTGCCCGGCTCCATGGATGTGCGCATATATGGCGATACGGCAGTGATGCGCGATACGCAGCAGCCGACGGTTCGCGCGCGGCCGTACCGCGCCATGCGCATCTGGGTGAAGCGGGATGGCCGCTGGCAGCTGGTTTACAGCCAGCAGACCACGATAGAAAAGTAATAAGCCCTCGCGCCACAGTGGAACGGAAACATGTTGCAGCCGTGCTGCGGAAGTATCCCATCTAGATTTTTGGGGAGTTCACGCATTTTCGTAAGGAAGGACCACACATTTTGCGTGCAGTGGAATGGGAAAAGCCGCGTCGAGACGCGGCTTTCTGGGTTGGAGGTTTCGCGTGTTACTTCGTTAAGCGGCTTTGCTGGCTGCCAGTTCGTAA
Source organism: Terriglobales bacterium (assembly GCA_035252015.1). Classification (GTDB taxonomy): domain Bacteria; phylum Acidobacteriota; class Terriglobia; order Terriglobales; family Acidobacteriaceae; genus JAICWP01. The sequence continues at coordinate 53,900 of DATFDP010000223.1, read as the reverse complement.
TGCCCATCCCATGTCATCTCGATGTCGGTCGGTGAAGTCATGCGGCCTTTGTAAGTGCCGCCTGCTTTCACCCCGGTAAACTTCCCGGTGCCGGTAACTGTTTGCCATGTTCCCTCAAGCGTGGTCTGGCCCTGTGCGGTTGTGACCTTTCCTTCGAAGGTGCCACAATCGCGATCACCGTCGGCGCGTTCATTGACGTAGTAACCCTTTTGAATACCGTTTCCGTTGACTATGTCAGCTACACCCCAGTACGTCAGTCCTGCGCCATTCCAATTTTCGTCGGTCGAACGCTGCGAGCCCCTGATTTCCGCAACCTGTATTTCGTGGCCGGGTGTATCGGTGAGGGAGACTGCGGTTTGTACTCCTGCCTTCCCTGAAAACGATCCGGAGATGTCGGGCATGGTGCCCTCCTTTGGCGAAGCATTCTCGTCCTCGCGGTGAGGTGCGTCAAGGGCATGGTTTTTTTCGGCTCGGCACAGGGATCTGATTAGGCCCGCAGGGCGGCGCATGAACATCTGTCTACCCGGTACCGATACCGAAGCTGGTTACGTGCGATCGCAAAGCATTCTCTATGCCTTCTTGCTCACCACCGCCTCGATGCTGGTGCCAAAGTCCTTGAGCATGACCACGGCCGCGTTGCGTCCGGGAGCGCCGCTAACGGAGCCGCCGGGATAGGTGCAGGCGCCGGTCTGATAAAGACCTGGAATCGGCATGCGGTGCTGTGCCCAGCCCGGCATGGGGCGCATGGGGCCGGTTTGCGCCGCGTTCTGGGCGCCGCCGTGGGCGCTACCATGCCAGAAGTGCGGATTCATGCGCTCAAAATCAATCGGGCTTTCGATGAATTCGCCCAGGAACTTGTCGGGCGTCAGGCTGGGGCAGAACCGCCGCAACTGCTTGAGATTGGCTTCGGCTACCTGCTTCTTGACTTCGTCCCAGTGTTCCGGGCCCTGCTTGATGTCATAGGGATACCAGGAGACCAGCTTGAGAGTGTGCATGCCGGCAGGCGCGCGGCTGGGGTCCGCCGACGTGCAGCAGATGCAGTGCATGGGTGGATCCTCGGTGTTGATGTTGCCGCAGGCATCATCGAAAGCCACGCGCAGCGCGCGTTCCGGCGAGACCAGGAGCCCCGTTTCCGCCGGCGAAATGGTGCCGCCGCCATCCAGCGGAAAAACTGGGGGGACGGTGGTGGCGTAGTGGCTGACGAACATGGCTTCCTCAGCCTGCCAGGTGTCCACTCCATCGAGGAAGTCCTGGGGCCAGAGCTCACGTGGCGCCATGTCCACCAATTGTTTGATATGCAAGGTGGAAACTACAGCCTTGTCGGCGCGGTAAGAAGTGCCGTCACTGCACTCCACCCCCATGCAGCGGCCGTTCTCGATAATGAAACGCTCCACCCACTTATTGGGCAGGATCACCCCGTTGTGAGCTTCGATGTAGCGTCCGAGGGCTTCAGCGAGCTTTCCTGATCCGCCCTTGGGCATCGGCCGCCCGGAGTGCTGCTGGCCGAACGCAGTGTAGGCCACGCGCCCGCTGACCGGCGCATCCGGCGCTTCCGACGTAATGTGCGCCATGAATACCATGAATGCCCGCGTGTGTTCGTCTTCATAGTTGGCTTTGATAATTTCCCACGCCGCCATGGCCAGGCGACGCTGCCACAATTTGCCGCGCGGGTGAGCGGCCAGGCGATCCGCCAGCGACGGCCCGAAGCCGATGGGGGTGAAGGTGGAATCGCGGAATATGGGCGCCACCGAATTGAATTCCTCATACATGCGACGGTAGGCGGCGCCATCCTTTTTCGAAAACTTGGCAAATTGGGCGATGGTCCGCTCCACGTCGCGCCACTGGGTGATGTGGCTGCCATCGAGGAACGACATGTGCAAGATGGGATCGGGGTCGATGTATTCCAGCCCGTAGTCGCGCAGGGGGATCTCGTTGTTGCGCAGCATGGGGTTGGACTGGATGAAGTACTGCGCGGTGGAGCAGACGTCGTCTTTAAAGCCGCGCAGGGTCAATTCAGCGGTTTTGACGCCGCCGCCGATGGTGGGCCGCCCTTCCAGCACCACGCAGCGATAGCCCGCCTTGCACAGATAGGCCGCCGTGATCAGGCTGTTATGCCCGGCCCCCGCCACCACGATGTCATAGCGCTCACCACGCGGGCCCTGCTGGCCGATGGCCGCCAGGGGTTTGATCACGAGGGGTACGACCGCTGCCCCTTTGAGAAAACCACGCCGCGTCATATCGCTCATGATGTGCTCCTAATTCTCCGTGGACTTGCCCGCTGTGGCGTGTGGCGCGGCGGCTGCCGTCCCCTCCTGCAGGGATGGCGAGGAGTGGCAGGTGCTGCACACGGTCTTAGCGTGGTTCTTCTCGTGGCAGGAGATGCAAACGCCCATGGTGGTCACGCTGGTTCTCTCATACATCGCCGGCATCTCCTGCACCGGGCCATGGCAGTTCTGGCACTTCAGACCAGCCGCGAGATGAAAGCGATGGCCCCACTTCACGCCCGGCATCACTTTGTAGACGCGCACCCAGGGAATGGCCTGATGATTGCGGTCAAACTCTGCCAGTTTTTTGATGGACGGTGAATCGGTGGCTACTGATTGATGGCAGGTCATGCAGATGCTGGTGGCGGGGTAGGTCATCATCGTGCCGGGGTCAGGATTCGTGTGACAGAACTGGCAGCCAACTTTGAGCGCCAGATGGGTCTTGTGGCTGTAGGGCAGGGGCTGTGTAGGCGCGGCAGGGTGGAGCGGATTGTCGGGCACGACCTGCGGCGGATATTGGGGCGTACCCTGAGCCGGCAATTTCACGGCAGCAAGAAGCAAGATCGCCAGCGCCACACTCGCCAGGGCCAACATTCGCTTAGGTTTCACAACCTCACCTCCCGTTCTCCTACGTTCTCCTGCTCACCACCTCTTCAATGCTGGTGCCAAAATCCTTGAGCATGACCATGGCCGCGTTGCGACCGGGCGCGCCCGTAACCGAGCCGCCGGGATGAGTGGTGGCGCCCGTCTGGTACAGCCCAGCAATGGGCATGCGGTGCTGTGCCCAGCCCAGCATGGGGCGCATGGGGCCGGATTGCGCGGCATCTGATCGTCCGCCGTGAGCGCTGCCATGCCAGAAGTGCGGATTCATGCGCTCAATGTCGAGCGGGCTGGTCAGGAAGCGCGCCAGAATCCTGTCATCGGTCAGGTTGGGCGAGAAGCGCCGCAAATAATTCAAGTGGGCCTCGTCCACCTGGTGCTTGATTTCGTCCCAGTGCTGCGGGCCTTTCTTCAGGGTGTAGGGCTGGAAGCCGATAATCTTGACAGTGTGCATGCCCGGAGGCGTGCGCGAAGGGTCGGGAACACTGCAACAAATGACCTGCAGCGGCGGCCGGTCGAGATTGACCACGCCGGATGTGTCGTCCAAACCGAAGCGCAGCGCCCGGTCTGCATTGGCGATCACGCCGGCTTCCGTGGGCGTCAGACTGCCGCCCTGAACCGCATAGGTGGGCGCCACCGAGGTGGCGTAATGGCTCACGAACATGGTGCGCTCACCCTGCCAGGTGTCCACGCCGTCCAGGAAGTCCTGGCCCCAGAGCTGGGCCGGCGCCATTTTCACCAGGTGCTTGATATGGATGGTCGAGACCACCGCCTTGCTGGCACGATAGGAGCTGCCGTCGTCGCATTCCACGCCTGCACAGCGGCCATTCTCGATGATAAAGCTGCGTACCCACTTGTTGGTGAGAATCACACCGTTGTGGGCTTCAATGAAGCGGGCCAGCGACTGAGTCAGCATCCCTGATCCGCCCTTGGGCAGAGGGCGCCCGCCATGCTGCTGGCCGGCAAAGCCGTAGGCGAAGCGACCGGTAGCGGGCTCGTTGGGCGATTCCGAGGAGAGATGGCTCATGAACAGCAGGGCGGCGCGCGAGTGGTCGTCCTCGAAACTATCGCGGATGATTTCCCAGGCCGACATGGCCAGGCGGCGTTGCCATAGCCTGCCGCGCGGCACCTTGGCCAGGCGCTCATTCATGGGCGGGCCGAAGCCGATGGGATTGAAACTAGCAGCCCCGAAAACCACCTTCACGGAGTCGAATTCGGCCAGCATGCGCCGATAAGCCGCGGCGTCCTTTTTGGAAAACTTGCCAAACTCGGCAACGGTGCGGTCCAGATCGCGCCACTGGGTTAGGTACGAGCCGTCGCCGAACACAATGTGGAAGATGGGGTCGGGCGTGATGTATTCGAGGCCGTAATCGGCCAGACGAAGTTCGTTGTCGCGGAGCAGCGGGTTGGCCTGGATACCGCTGTGGGCCGTGGAACAGACGTCGTCATGGAAGCCGCGCAAGGTGAGCTGGGCGGTTTTGACCCCGCCGCCAACCACCGCGCGACCCTCGAGCACCAGGCAGCGGTAGCCGGCCTTGGCCAGGTAAGCGGCAGTGATCAGGCTATTGTGACCGGCGCCCGCCACCACAATGTCAAAACGATCACTGGAGGCGGTTTGGGAATGTAGTGACAAAGGGCTGAGCGCCAGCGGGGCCAAAGCCGCGCCCTTCATAAAACCGCGCCGGGTGATGGCGCACATGCCCCCTCCTTCCTTTACAGGCCAGTGTGCTGTCCAGATAAGCGGCGCATAATATCACAAAGTGGTCAGACCACCATACAACTTCCCTCGCATCTTCCCTCTACATTCGAAAGAATGAACAGCTGCTGCCATGTTCGATCCTCGGTGTGTCGCGTGGCCACACGCGGCCCGCAGGGCGAAACAATCTTCAGCCCAGGGCGTCAGCCCTGGGTATCACGCCAAGAACATGCCCAGCCCCGATAGGGGCGGCACCACAACGCTTCCTTACGCGCTCTGGTACAGCTTGGTCATGACAAATTCACGGTGACCCAGCGCCTCGGCGCAGGTCAGCCGGCCATTGCAGGTGCGTAACATGATTTCAATCAGCCTGTCGCCGGCTTCGTCCAGATTCATCTCGCGCCTCAGCAGGCCGGAGACGTCCAGGTCGATGTGCTCGCGCATGGTGCGTGCGGTACGCGGATTGGCGGTGAGCTTGATGACCGGCTCAATGGGATTGCCGATCACGTTGCCTTGGCCGGTGGGAAAGAGATGAACCACAAATCCGGCAGCCGCCTGCAGCGTGACGCACTCCGCGGCCGCGGAGGATGTATCCATGTAGTAGAGTCCCGGACCCTTGGCCGGCGCCTCTGCAGGTTTTAGAACGTCAATGAACTTCGCCTTTTTGCCGATCTTCTGCAGGTTGCCGAAGGCCTTCTCCTCAATCGTAGTCAGACCGCCGGCGATGTTGCCCTTGGTAGGCTGCGATTCCGAAAGGTCGCTGGTTTTGTGGCGGTCAATCACCTCCTGATAGGCGTTGAACACCTGCATGAATTTGTCGGCCACTTGCTTGCTGGCGGCGCGGCTGGCGCATACGACTTCCGCGCCCGTGAGCTCGGAGGTTTCGCCGAAGCAGGTGGTCACGTGCAGCGGGTCCAGCTTGTCAATCAGATTGCCGACAGTGGGGCAGGAGCCCAAGCCGGAGGTGGTGTCGCTCTCGCCGCACTTGGTGGAGACGAACAGGTCCTCGATGGAGCAGCGCTCGCGCTGCTTCTCGGTAGCCCACTGCATGAACTCCTGCGCTTTGCGCGAGGCGGCCGCAACGGTGCTGATGTCGCCGTTCGTTTCAATGGAAAACCCAGCAACCGGTTTGCCCGTGGCGGCAATGCCCTCGACCACGCGTCCCGTCCAGCCGGGCTCAATGCCGATTACCACGCAAGCGGCCACATTGGGATTGCAGCCGGTGCCGATCAGGGTGCGGAAGTGCAGCTCCAGGTCTTCGCCAAATTGCAGCCGGCCATAAGCATGGGGGAGGGCCAGCGTGCCTTTAATGTTGTTGGCGACGGCCTCTGCCGCAGCGTTGGAAAGGTCGTCCAGCGGAAGAATAATTACATGGTTGCGGATTCCCACCCGGCCATTTTCGCGGCGATATCCGTAGAAGTCGTAGCGTGCCATTCTCACCACCTCTTCGTCTTCAGATTATGGACGTGGACGTGGCGTCCCCGGCCGATGTCAGCCACCGCGCGGCCCACATCATTGCCATATTTCAAGACGGTGTCTCCCGACTTGATATCGCGTAGCGCGATCTTGTGGCCCAGCGGCACCGGATCCAGCGACTTCAGGGTGATGGTTTCATCCGTTTCCATGATCCAGCCGGTCAGATCCTTGCCCAGCTGCACATCCTCCACCACGACTACGCCGACGGTGTCAGCTTTGTCGTGGACGATAAAAGAGGTGGTCATCCCTTCTCTCCTCATGTATTGCGGAATTAGAACACTACGGAGCCTGCTGTGCGGCAGCCTGCGGCGGGGAATTGGCCAGCAGGCGAATGACTTCAGCGGCTGCCCTGGTGACTTCGTCACGCATAATCTTTTCGGCCTGCTCGGCATCGCGCGCCTTAATGGCCGTCACCACCGCGCGCAAGCCCTTGATGCTCTCCTGGGAGCGGCGGGGCGAACGCTTCGGGTGCGCCAGGCCCAGAGCCCGCCAGCGCCGGATTCGGGCATGCAGCGTGGCAATCATGGACGACAGCGTTTCGCTGCCTGCGCCCTCGAACAGCACGTCGTAAAAGCGATTCTTCGCCCCTAGCAACACTTCCGGATCGGCGGCTTTGTACGCAGCGGCGGTGACGGTTAACGCCGTCTGCAGTTTGCGGAATTGTGCCTCATCGGCGTTTTCCACAAACAGGCGAGCAGCCAGGCCTTCCAGCACGGCACGAATCGAATACAGATCCTTGGCCTCCGCCAGCGTCAGCTCACGCACCACCGGACCCTTGTTGGGAATCATAGCCACCAGGCCTTCGGACTCCAGCTGCCGCAGCGCCTCGCGAATGACGGTACGCGAAACCCCCATCATGGCGATCAGTTCGCGTTCTACCAGGCGCGCGCCTGGCGCCAACCGGCCGCTGATGATGGATTGGCGAAGCTCATCCGCTACTTGGCGGCGCAAGGGGGCGGCGGCGCGAGGAATTGCGGAGAGGGTGGCGGCGCCATTGGTCGGCTGTTGGCTTGACGAGGAAGTCATACTGTAATACCGTACTACCACTCGCGCCCGTCTTTTGTACATCGCGGGCCGCATCACGGTCAAGAGATTCCACTCGGGAAGAAGCTCGATGAGCGCAGAGCCGGTCAAAGTTGGCATCATTGGGTTGGGCCGCTGGGCCAAGGTCCTGACCCGCGCCGCTGCCAAATCCGACAAGCTGAAAATCGTCGCCGCCTACAGTCGTTCGCCGGAGAAACGGGAGAATTTCGAACGTGAAATGGGCGTGCCCGCGGCAGCCGATCTGAAGACCATGCTCGCCTCGCCCGAGATTAAGGGCGCCATTCTAACCGTGCCCAATGAGCAGCACCTGCCGGTAGCGCGTGAAGTAGCCCATGCGGGCAAGCACGTTTACACGGAAAAGCCGATCGCCAGCACGCTGGAAGAGGGCCTGCAAATCGCCGCGCTGGAGAAAGAGCATGGAATCACGGTCACGGTGGGCCACAGCGCGCGGCTCATGGCCGGTGTGCGCAAAATCCGCGAGGCAATTGACAGCGGCGAACTGGGCCGCGTCGCCTTCCTGGAGGCTAACTTCTCCAACGAGCGTGCCCTGGAACTCACACCCAACATGTGGCGCTGGTATAAGGACCGGGCACCGGGCGGCCCGCTTTCGCAACTGGCCATTCACCAGTTTGACTTGCTGCATTACCTGGGCGGCGAAATCGAGGAAGTAGGCTCCATGGCCTCCAAGCTCTCGCCCGTCGGCGCCGAGGTGGACGACCAATCCATGACGCTGCTGAAGTTTGCCGACGGCAAGGTTGGTTATGTGGGCTCGTGCTGGACCTCCCCAGGCGTTTTCGCGGTTCGCGTGTTCGGGTCGCAGGGTCTGATGCACTATGAAATTGATTTCGGCACCTGGGACACGCCCGACAAGCTACACCTCACTTCCACGCTTTATATCCAGCGCGGTAAAAACGGCTACGGCAAGCGCGAGGAGCTGACGCTGCCGGCCAGCGACATGTTCCGCGCCGAACTGGAGATGTTCGCGGAGAGCTGTCGCACCGGCAAGCCGGGCGAATTGAGCGCGAAGAATGGCAACATCGCCGTGGCGGTGGTTTATGCCGCGCTGCGTTCCATCGAGAACCATGGCCGCTACACGCGCATTGCGGACGTATTGCAGGCGGCTCGCGAGCGAGTAGCAGAAAGGAGCGTCATTGCCTAGCCGCTACTTTGTGGAGCTGACGCAGCCGGAGATCGAAGCCCACTTCAAGAAGAATCCCCTGGTCATTCTGCCGGCGGGAAGCGTGGAGCAGCACGGTCCCCATCTGCCCACCGGAACCGATATGTATGCCGTCGAGGTGATCGCGGAAGCAGTGGCGCAACGCATGGATGGCCTGGTCCTGCCGGGAAGCCCGCTGGGCATCACGCCCCTGCACATGCCCTACGAAGGCACCATCACGCTGACTCCCGAGACTTACATGCGAGTGGTCGTGGAAACGTGCTCCTCCACCGCGAAGCACGGAGCGAAATACCTGTTGATCGTGAATTGGCACGAGGGCAATATCGCTTCCCTCTCCATCGCGGCCGAGGCGCTGCATCGGGAGCATGGGATGACAGTGGCGACGGCGCAGGCTTGCTACGTGGCCGCCGACCTGTTCGGCCCGGAGTGCAACGGGCTCACGCATGGCGGCGAAATCGAAGCGTTGGCGGTACTGGCGCGGCGGCCGGAGCTGGTGCATCTGGACCGCATTCAGAATTCCTCCGAGCAGGCGCACGCCAGCAAGATGGACAAACTGCGGCGCACGCGCAGCTATCAGCCAGTGCTCACAGACATTCGCTCCATCGCCCCTACCGGCTGGTACGGCAGCCCGCAGTCGGCAACCGTAGAGAAAGGCAAGCGCATGGTGAGCGCTATCGCCGACGCCATCGCCAAAGAAGCAAGCCAGATTTTTCGCCAGCTGGACGCGGTGCAAGGCGGCGTGGGCGAGATCAAGCGGCTGCACCAGGTGGGCTGATGGCGCGAGTGTGTACGCAGGCGGAGGCGAAGCGCCTGGGATTGCCAGGACGCACCGCGCTGGAGCTGGTCTCCGGCGAGAAGGGAGCGCGGGCGGTCACCCTGCGACTGGTGGAGATACCAGTTCCCGCGCCGGGCGAAACACCGCGCGGGCCCCATCATCACAATGATTTCGAAGAATGTATTTACGTGCTGTCGGGCCGGGGCACGACTCACGCGGAGAGCGGCACTTACGAGTTGCGAGCGGGAGACGCCCTGTTGGTTCCACCCGGAGAAAAGCACGTGACTCGAAACACCGGCAACGCGCCGCTGCTGCTGTTGTGCTTTTTCCCAGTGGCGGACATTTCCGGGGGTACCAGGGAACCTGTGGTTCGATCCTAGGCGGTCCAGGGGCCATCGCATGGACGTGGTATGTCTGCGGCCGGAAGCAGATTTCGCGCGAGTGGGGGCGCTGCCGCCGTCCTCGCTAGCGGTCGTTTACCGCATGCCCGACAGCTGTGACCTGGGCAAAATGGTCAGGCAGGCGCGCGCATTGGTCATTCCCGCCGTGGGTCCGCGCATTGCGCCCGCCCTGTTTGAAGCCACGAAGCTGCAGTTGGTGCAGGTGACCGGCGCCGGGCTGGATCGGCTCGACGAGGCCACGATGAAGCGCCTCGGCATCCCCGTGGCGAATGTTCCTGCCGCCAGCAACAAGGCGGTGGCGGAGTACGCGGTGGCGGCGGCCGTTGTGCTATTGCGGCGGTTGTGCTGGGCCGATACCGAAATTCGCAAGGGAAACTACGGCCATTGCCGGGAGAGCCTGGTGGCCGCGAATTTCAGCGGCCTGGAGGGATTGCTGGCGGGCGTGGTGGGCCTGGGAGCAATTGGGCTAGCGGTAGCGACAGCTCTTCACAAAATGGGTTGTCGGGTGTGCTATTACGATCCTGCGCCTCGCGATCGCGCAGCCGCGGAAGCGGTAGGCGCGCGGCCTGTCTCGTTGCACGAATTGCTGGAGACCGCAGACCTCGTCAGCCTGCACGTGCCGCTGCTGCCGGAGACCAAGGGCATGATCGGCGAACGGCAACTGGCAAAGATGAAGCCGGGCGCGGTGCTGGTGCAGGCTTCGCGCGGCGGCGTGGTGGATGAGATGGCGCTGGCCAGCCACTTGCGTGCCGGCCATTTGGGCGGCGCGGCGGTGGATGTTTACTCCAGCGAACCGCCAGCAGCCGACAATCCGCTGCTGGCACTGGCGGCGGAAGGTTCAGACCGGCTCTGGCTCACTCCGCACATTGCAGGTGTCACGCGGCAAGCTTCCGAAGTTCTGTTCCGGACGGCGTGGGCGAATGTGGAACGGGTGCTGGTTGCCGGGCAGCCGCCCTTGCATCGCGTGTACTAAACAGGCATCGCTCGGACGCTGTTTTTCGGAAGGGCACGGCTTCAGCCGTGCTGTATAGGAGCGTTTGAAATACGGGCTTCAGCCCCTGAGGTACGTTAGGGTAAGCGCACTATGCCGAGGCGCCAACGCTGGTACACGACCCTGTACGTGCAGGTGATCATCGCCATCCTTCTGGGGATAGGGGTGGGACATCTGTTTCCCCGGATAGGCGTGGCCTGCAAGCCCCTGGGCGACGCCTTCATCGCCCTCATCCGTATGATGATTGCGCCGGTGGTGTTCTGCACCGTGGTGCAGGGGATCGCCTCCATGAGCGACCTGAAGAAAGTCGGCCGCATTGGTGTGAAGGCGCTGGTGTACTTCGAGGTGGTCTCCACCTTTGCCCTCGCGATCGGCCTGGTGATCGGCCACCTGCTGCACCCAGGCGTGGGCTTCAACGTCGTCGCCGCAACGCTCGATCCTAAGGCAGTGACGGCTTATGCCGGGCAAGCCAAGGAGGTCGGAATTGTTGGGCGTTTGCTGGCCGCGATTCCACAGACCTTTGTGGACGCATTCGTCCACGGCGACGTGCTGCAGGTTCTGCTGGTCTCGATTCTTACTGGCTTCGCGCTCGCCCGTCTGGGCGAAGTGGGAGCCCGGGTCAACCGCGCGGTAGAAGCAGCCGGGAAAGTATTCTTTGCTATCGTGCGGATTATCGTAACAGCCGCGCCCATCGGAGCATTCGGGGCGATGGCCTTCACGGTTGGCCGTTATCGCATCAGCTCCCTGTCCAACCTGGCTCAATTGGTCGGCACGTTTTATCTCACCAGTGCGCTCTTCGTGCTGCTGGTATTAGGGATCATCGCTCGCCTGACTGGATTTTCGATCCTGCGGTTTTTGGCGTACATCAAGGACGAGTTGCTCATCGTGCTGGGCACCAGCTCCTCAGAAACCGTCCTGCCCGACATGATGCAGAAGCTGGAGCGCCTGGGCGCGTCTGCCTCGGTCGTTGGACTGGTGTTCCCGACCGGGTACAGCTTCAACACCGATGGTACGAACATCTACATGACGCTTTCGGTGCTGTTCCTCGCGCAGGCGACCAACACCCACCTTACGCTGGTGCAGGAGTTGGGGATTCTGCTGTTCGCCATGATCGCCTCTAAGGGCGGCTCGGGCGTGACCGGAAATGGCTTTGTCACGCTGGCGGCGACTCTGGCGGCCGTGCCCTCGATACCCATTCAGGCCTTGGCCCTGCTGCTCGGCGTGGACAAATTCATGAGCGAATGCCGCGCCCTGACCAACGTGGTGGGGAATGGCGTGGCCACCTTGGTGATCAGCCGCTGGGAGGGGGAACTGACCGGGGCGGATCTGCGAGATAGCCTGACTATTCCCGCGGTGGCGGCCACAACGCAGCCAGAGCAGGTTCGCGTGGCAGGAAACTGAGACTGCGGGAAGAGCGGCTGCTGGCGGGCAAGACGGCCGATACCCGCGGGGATTACAAATCTTTACATTGGGCTCCAGGCCGCCTAATTACAATCAAAACACCCGCTTAGACGGTGGTAAGCGGGTGTCGAATTACCCATGTGGATCGTACGAATCGCGCTGAACCGGCCCTATACGTTCATCGTATTGGCGCTGGTCATCATCTTCATCTTCCCCTTTGTCCTGCTGCGCACCGCGATTGATATCCTCCCGGAAATCAACATCCCGGTAATCACCATTGTCTGGAACTACAGCGGGCTTTCTCCGCTGGAGATGGAGCACCGCATCGTCTCCAGCTATGAACGCTCGCTGACCACCACCGTAAACAACATCGAGCACATTGAGTCGCAGACGGTGGTGGGGCGGTCCTTCATCAAGGTGTTCTTCCAGCCGGGGGCGAACATTCAAACCGCGCTTTCCCAGGTGACCTCCATCTCGCAGACAGTCATACGCCAGATGCCGCCGGGCACCAACCCGCCACTCATCATCATCTACTCCGCGTCCACGGTGCCGGTGCTGCAACTGGGACTGCGCGGCGAAGGCCTCTCTGAGCAGCAACTGAATGACTACGGACAGAACTTCATCCGCAACCGTATGGCCACGGTTCCGGGGGCGGCGATCACCTTCCCCTACGGCGGCAAGCAGCGCCTGGTCGCGGTAAATCTCGACATTCCCGCACTGCATGCAAAGGGGCTTTCGCCCGTAGACGTTATTGACGCGGTGAACGCACAGAATCTGATTTTGCCTTCGGGCACGGTCAAGCTCGGTTCCACGGAATATAACGTGGAAATGAACAGCAGCCCACAAACCATCGCGGAACTGAACAGCCTGCCTATCAAAACGGTGAACGGGGCGACCATCTACCTGCGCGACGTGGCCTATGTGAGCGACGGCTTCTCACCGCAGACCAACATCGTGCGCATGGACGGCCAGCGCGGCGTGCTGCTCAGCATTTACAAAACCGGCGGCACCTCTACGCTCGACATTGTCTCCCGCGTTAAGGGCATGCTGCCAGTCATCGCCGCAACCCTGCCTCGGCAACTGGTGATGACGCCCTTGTTTGACCAGTCCATCTTTGTGCGCGCCGCGGTGCAGGGGGTGATCCGCGAAGCCCTTATCGCCGCCTGCATGACGGCGCTGATGATCCTGCTGTTCCTGGGAAACTGGCGGAGCACGCTCATCATCGCGGTCTCTATTCCGCTCTCCATTCTGGTTTCCATCTGCATCCTGAGCGCGCTGGGCGAGAGCATCAACATCATGACGCTGGGTGGACTGGCGCTCGCGGTCGGCATCCTGGTGGACGATGCCACCGTGGAAATCGAAAACATCAACCGCAACCTGGCCCAGGGGAAGCAAACGGTGCGCGCCATTCTGGATGGCGCACAGCAGATCGCAGTGCCGGCCTTCGTCTCCACGCTGTGCATCTGCATTGTGTTTGTGCCCATGTTCTTCCTGACCGGCGTGGCTAAATACCTCTTCGTACCGCTGGCCGAAGCCGTGGTCTTCGCCATGCTGGCCTCTTACCTGCTTTCGCGCACGCTAGTGCCAACTCTGGCCATGTACCTGCTTCGCGGCCATCGCGGCGAGGAGTTCGCCACCGGCAGGGACATCTTTTCCCGCATGCAGCGCCGGTTCGCACACGGCTTCGACCGCATGCGTGCCAGCTACCGCGGATGGCTGCAGTTCACCCTGGACCATTCGCGTGCGTTCGTCTTGGTGTTCGTGGGATTCTGTCTGCTTTCGGCGCCCCTCCTCCTCATTGTGGGCCGCGACTTCTTTCCCAGTGTGGACGCCGGCCTCGTCCGCCTGCACCTGCGTGGGCCGGTGGCGCAGCGGGTGGAGGAAACCGCCCGCGAGTGCGACCAGGTGGACAACCTGATCCGGCAGGTGATTCCGCCCGAAGATTTGGCCAATGTGCTGGACAACGTCGGCCTGCCCTACAGTGCCATCAACATGTCTTACAGCAACTCCGGAACCATCGGCACCTCTGACGCCGAAATCCTGATCTCGCTGCGGCCGGGACACCGCTTCCCAACCGTCCATTACATTGACGAATTGCGCGCGCGTCTGCCCAAAAACTTCCCCGGAACGCAGTTCTTCTTCCAGCCGGCCGACATTGTCAGCCAGATTTTAAATTTTGGGGTGCCCGCGCCCATCGACATTCAGTTGATCGGCCCCAACCGCAACGCCAATTACATGCTGGCTCAGGAAATCGCCAATCGCATCCAGCACGTGCCCGGCGCGGTGGACGTTCACGTTCAGCAATTGCTTTCCCAGCCGACGGTTTTCCTGGACGTTAATCGTACTCGCGCCCAATCAGTAGGCCTTTCACAGGTAGATGTAGCCCAGAGCCTGCTCCTCACGTTGAGTTCAAGCTTCCAGACCGCACCTTCATTCTGGGTAAACCCCAGGACAGGAATCGAATACAGCGTGGCCGTGCAGGTGCCCCAGTACAAGGTGGATTCCATGCAGGCGCTGGAGAACATCCCTGTTCGCCCGGCCGGCGCTGCCCAGCCACAAGTTTTGGGCAACCTGGTGAGGACCAGCCTGCAGGCGGAACCGGTGGTCGTATCGCATTACGACGCCCAGCCAATGGTGGATGTGTTTGCCTCGGTAGAGCGGCGCGACCTGGGCGGCGTCGCTGCTGACGTGCAGAAAATTCTCAACAACTACCATCAGCGTCTGCCGCGCGGCACCCAGCTGGAAGTGCGCGGCCAGGTGAATACGATGACCACGTCATTCGTCGGACTGGCGGCCGGCGTGCTGGTCGCGATCGTGCTGGTTTACCTGCTGATTGTCCTCAACTTCCAATCCTGGCTGGACCCGTTCATCATCATTACTGCGTTGCCTGGGGCATTGGCGGGCATTGTCTGGATACTGCTGGTCACGCATACCACTCTGAGCGTGCCTTCGCTGACCGGCACGATCATGTGCATGGGAGTGGCGACGGCCAACAGCATTCTTATGGTGTCATTCGCCCGCGAGCGCATGCGCGAAGGATTGAACTCCACCGCCGCCGCTCTGGAAGCCGGCTATATCCGCATGCGGCCGGTGCTGATGACCGCTCTGGCCATGATTATCGGCATGTTGCCCATGGCGCTAGGGCTGGGCGAAGGCGGCGAGCAGAACGCGCCTCTAGGCCGCGCTGTGATCGGAGGCTTGATGGTGGCAACATTTGCTACCTTATTCTTTGTGCCCTGCGTGTTTTCCATCGTGCACCGCCGCACTCGGCCCGGATCGCGGATGAGCGCGGCAGGAGCGGCGGATCTGGTGCCGGAAGAAAACTACTGAAGAAAAATGGACCACACCCTAAAGGACCTGCAGCACGACGAAGCGGCAACCCGGCAGCACCGGGCGCGCCGCGCCGTGGGCGTGTTGGTGATCGCCGCCTTAGTCCTGCTGGTTTTTGCTCTTTACAGCATCACGCAGCGCCGGGCCGAGCGCCGCGTGCTGGCCAAGCAGACGGAGCAGATGGCGGTTCCTTACGTCTCGGTAATCCATGCCACACCCGAGGGTGGCGAATCCGAACTGGTTTTGCCGGCCACTATCGAAGCCTACGTGCAGTCGCCTATTTATGCCCGTACTAACGGCTATTTGAAGGCCTGGTACAAGGACATTGGCAGCCGCGTAAAAAAAGGCGAGTTGCTGGCGGAAACAGACACGCCCGAAGTTGATCAGCAACTGGCGCAGGCGCGCGCCGAGCTGGCCACTGCCAGGGCCAACGCCAAACTGGCAGCCATCACGGCGGAGAGATACCAGGGCCTGCTTAACACCGATTCAGTTTCAAAACAGGAAGTGGATAATGCCATTGGCGACGATGCGGCCAAGCAGGCGGCGGTTCAATCGGCGGAGGCAAACGTCAAGCGTCTGGCGGAACTGGAATCATTCAAGCATGTTTATGCGCCTTTCTCCGGCGTGGTAACGCGCCGCAATGTCGACATCGGTTACCTGATCAACGCCGGTGGCGGCTCGGGCGGCAACCGCGAGATGTTCGATTTGTCTCAGACCGATCCCCTGCGCGTGTATGTTTCCGTGCCGCAGTCAGACAGCCGATTAGTGCGGAAGGGATTGAACGCCTGCCTGCAGCTTACCGAGTCTCCCGGGCGCAGTTTCTGCGGGCAGGTGGTGCGCACCGCCGACGCAATTGACCCCAGCACGCGCACCCTGCTCACCGAGGTGGATGTGCCCAATCCCACGGGCGCTCTCATGCCGGGCGCCTACGCTGAAGTTCATTTCGCCGCAGAATCAGTAACGAAGCGGCTCAACCTGCCCATCAATGCGCTGCTGTTTCGGCCGCAAGGCACATTGGCGGCGGTGGTCGGCCCGGACAACCGCATCCGGCTGCAGAAACTGACCATCGGCCGCGACTTTGGCAATAGCGTGGAAGTGCTCGCCGGGCTTTCGCAGCAAGATGCGGTGGTAATTAACCCGCCGGATTCGCTCGAGGCTGGTGAAAGCGTGGTGGTGAGGAACTCCAACACACAGCCTTCTCATCCGCCCACCGTGCAGGACAGCCAAGAGTGAAAGCTCGTTCCAAGTCGCCGTCCATGAGGCACGCGGCTTTCGCAAGTGCATGCGCGGCCCTGCTTGTGACGCTGGGCTGCACCGTTGGGCCACGGTACTCCCGCCCAACTACGCCGGTTCCGCCGGCCTACAAAGAGACGGGAGCCTGGAAACAGGCGCAGCCCAGCGAACAAGCTTTAGGCGGAGACTGGTGGACAATTTTTAATGACCCGCAGTTAAACACGCTGGAGCAGCAGGTCAATGTTTCCAACCAGAACCTGAAAGCGGCGGAGGCGCAGTTCCGCCAGGCGCGCGCTCAGCTGCGCTACTATCGCGCCGATTATTATCCAACCATCACCGGCGGAGCTTCGGCTACCCGCGCTCATACTTCAGAAAATCGGCAGCCGCGCAGCACCACGCTGTCGGGCAGGACATTCACGGACTTGATGCTGCCCGTCACTCTGTCTTATCAGGCCGATGTATGGGGACGGGTGCGGAAGACGGTGGAAGCCAGCCGGGAGCAGGCGCAGGCCAGCGCCGCGGATCTGGCTGCGGTCAACCTGGCCATGCACGCCGACTTGGCGCTTGATTATTTCCAGGCGCGCAGCCTAGACGCCGAAGAGCAACTGCTGAACTCCACCGTGGCCGACTATCAGCGCGCCCTGCAACTCACGCAAAACCGCTACCAGGGCGGGCTCGCCTCTGGCCTTGATGTCCAGCAGGCCCAGGCGCAACTGGACGCGACGCGCGC
Organism: Terriglobales bacterium; assembly: GCA_035252015.1. Lineage (GTDB taxonomy): Bacteria > Acidobacteriota > Terriglobia > Terriglobales > Acidobacteriaceae > JAICWP01. The sequence goes on along the minus strand of DATFDP010000223.1, from coordinate 36,782 downwards.
TCAGGCCATTGATGTGGGCGTTCTGCGGGCGCAATATGAGCACGCCGTAGCCACGCTGGTGGGAACTCCGGCGCCGTCGTTCACCTTGCCGCCTTTGCCCCTGAGTACGCCTCCACCGAACATTCCTTTGGGCTTGCCATCCGAGTTGCTGGAGCGGCGGCCGGATGTTGCCGAAGCTGAGCGCCGGGTGGCAGCCGCTAATTCCCAGGTGGGGATTGCAACCAGTGCTTATTATCCAGTGCTGAATCTGGCGGCGTCGGCGGGATTTGAAAGCGGAAGCATCACAACTTTGATTTCCGGCCCGAGCCTTTTCTGGTCAGCGGGGCCTGCCGCGGCGGCCACTCTCTTCGACGTGGGCCGGCGGCGCGCCCTCACCGAGCAGGCGCGCGCGGCTTACGATCAGACGGTGGCGAACTACCGCGAGACCGTGCTCACCGGCTTTCAGCAGGTGGAGGACGAGTTGAACGCCATATCGTTGCTGGAGCAGGAAGCGCAGGTGCAGGGCGAAGCCGTTGCCGCCGCGCAGAAGGCACTTGCCACTGCTACCAATCGCTACAAGGGCGGGGTCACCAGCTACCTGGAGGTGATTACTGCGCAAAACGTGGCGCTGACCAACGAGGTCGCCGGTGTGAACATTCTGGGACGCCGGATGGCAGCCACGGTTCTGCTTATCCAGGCGCTGGGTGGAGGCTGGAACGCTTCTAACCTCCCCAGCCTGGCGGCAACTCCAAAGCCCCAGGCCTCCCAAGCTCCTTAGCTTTTCGAGCCCTTGCCTCCAGTCGCGCCCTGCACGCTGGTCTGCTGGCTGTAAGCTAGCTGCCAGCGCCCATCACGGTTAATCCAGATACGAGTCACATGGGTCGGCTTGCCTCCTGGCGACTGATGTAAGCAACTCATCACCACGGTGTCGCCGAAGTCGAACATGCGCGCCGAAACCAGCGGCGCTGGCGCGGAACTGGTTCCCGCCTTCTTCTGCTTGTCGAGAATGTCCATGCGGTCTTTTTTGTCCAGCGGATGGTCATTGCCCGAGCTGACCAGCATGAACTCGTCGGCGACGTGCGGTCCCCAGTTCTGCGATTCGTGGTTGGTGACCGCCGTCTCCAGCGCCTGCCAGGAGGCGATCACGCCCCTCTCCGCTTCGTTCTTGGGCTTGTAGGGAATCGTCTTGCACGGATTGACGCACTCCGTGCCGTGCCTGGCGGCGGTGCCGAGGTGGCCTTCAGGTGCCAGAGTAGCCGCGTGTGAGACCAGCAGGCGCCAGCCTGCCGGACGCTTCACCCACACCCGCAGCACGTGCGTCTTTCCACTGACGGCCGTGATCTCGCCCACCTCGCCGAAGGTGGTTTCTTTCACCTCGGCATCGGAGGGATTAGCGCTGGCCAGCGCCGTCAAATCGGTCAAGGCTGCGGATCTGCCCACCGTCTTGCCCTGCGTGTTGGTCCACGTGAAGTCGGCATCGAGGAGCTTGCCGGCCACCGCCTTATCGCTCTTGCCCAGCGCCTGCACGAAGTCTTGGTCAGCCTCAACCACCGCCTTAGTCTCGTCAGCAAAAGTTGGGCCGGCGGCGAGAATCGCCATAGCCCACGCCACGCTGATAAGGACTGCAATTCTGACCAGTCGCTTCATCAACTGCCTCCTTTTATAAGGGCGGTATTGTCTATTTTTTCAGCATGGACAGCGCTTCTTTGTAATAGGTCCCATCGTAGTATTTGCTGCCTGCGGGCGGGTGGCCTCCCCACTCGCCTTCCACTTCCCCCCGCAACTTCAGTGTGTTCTTGAAGGCAGCCGGATCGAAGCGCGCGTCCGGCTCATATCCGCCCGGACCGGTCATATCGGCGTAGGTTTCAGCGGCAACTTCCGGGTCCAGGTGCGAACCTGTAGTCAGTTGCTTGATCACCTGCTGCTTGTTGGCCTTGTTCAGCAACCAGCGCTGCGCCTCGATGTAGGCAGCCAGATAACGCTCCAGCACATCGGCATGCTCCCGCGCCCACTTCCGCCGCACAAATGCGCCGAAGCCCTGGTAGGGCCCAATGAACTGCAACGTGGAACCCAGGCTCACCAAGCCTTCGCGCTTGGCCACAATCGAAGTCGGCGGGCCCAGCATGGTGCCGGCATATTGCTTGTTCTCGCGCATCGCCTTTAGGCGCAGGGGTGTGGCCCCCAACGCCTTCAGGGTGCAGTCCCGACCCGCTTCCAGACCGCTCAGCTTGAGAATTTTCTTCAGTTGCAGCGCATATGCCGTATTCACCGCATCCACCAGCAAAATGCGCCCGCGCAGGTCGGCCACCGACTTCACGTCCGGCTGCACAATCAGCTCATTGGTGGCGCCATCCCCGCCCATCACAATGGCCACATCCGCCCCCGAGCCTTCCACCATGTAGACGGCGTTGTCCACCGCCGCGTGTGCAATGTCTGCTTTGCCGCTGGCCAGCATGTCCCGCAGGATGCCTGAGTTGTCGGCGTGTTCCTCCTGCAGCTCAATGCCGTGCCTGGCGAAGTAGCCGTTCTTCTGCGCTACCACAATCGGCAGCGACGGAAACAGCGTGACCACGCGAACCGGGGTCAGCTTAGGCGCCTGGGCTAACGCACCACAGGCGACCATCATGAGGGCCAGCAAGCAGCACAAGGCGCGCATATTCATGTCCTGAGCAGGTGCGACCTGAGCCAGTTCGCCACCAATTTGTCTCCATTGGGATCTCCGCCCATGTGGCCGCCCTCGGCATAGGTACGGGCGGATTTGGGCTCGCCATTTTCCAGCAGCAGGTACAGGTCGCGGATCGTGATCCAGGGGTCTTTTTCCCCATTCACCACCAGCAACGGGGCGCACGGCTTCTCGAGCCAGCCTTGCGCCTCGAGCGAAACCGTGGGCGCCTGCCGCCGCAGTTCGTCCAGGTCGCTGACGTGGTGGGCATAGATCATGGAATCCAAAAGCGACCACAGGTAGAGCCGGTCCTGCTGCAAATGCTCAAACCAATCCTGCTGGAAGGTGTAATGAGCCGGGCCTCCCCAATCCACGGCTGCCCGCAGGCGCTTGCCTTCAACGTAGGCCATTTTGGCGCCCCAGTATCCCCCATAACTCCGGCCCAGAATTCCCATACGCGTTCCATCCACGTCCTTGCGCGTCAGCAGGTAGTCAATCACCGTGCTGTAGAAACGCTCGGCATCAGGCGTGTACCACAGCGGGCACTCGCCATTGCCCGGCATATCGGTGGAGAAGGCCGCCAAGCCGGCGTCTAGCAGGTCGGAGGTGTCGCGGTCTTCTTTGTAAACGTCAATGCCGCCCGTAACAATCACCACCGGCGGGCGGACACCCCTTTTAGGCACGCGCAGGTAGCCGATGATCTCCTTACCTTCAAACGGAATGGCCACTCGCTCCAGAGGCGGATCGAAGTAACGCGCTGCCTTCAGATAGTTCGCAATGCATTTGCGGTAGGCGGCCTGCTTGGCGGGGTGGTTGATGACCGGAAACTTGGCAATGCCGTGGTACATGGAGGCTTTCTGATAGGCGTCCCTAGCTTCGGCGGTAGCGCCCTTTGCTTCCGCCTGCGCGCCCTGGCATTCGCACGGTTCAGCGAGCTTCGTCCAGGCGGCCACCCAGGGCTCCGGCGCAAGATTGGGAAGGGACTGAAAGATTGCTTCCGCCTGACCCGGGTCCGCTCCACGCTTGACGAACTGGCCGAGCCGAAATTTCGCGCCCACCGCGTACCGGGGATTGCTCAGCAGGTTGGTTCCCTCCTCGTCCGAGGCCTCGCAGGTGCGCGAGACAGAGGAAGCGCCCAGCCTCTCTACCGACGATGCGGCGGCAGCCCCCAGCATCGCCCAGCTAGCGCCACCTGCCGCGCTACGAAAGAACTCCCGCCGAGTTGAACCCTTGGCCATTATGAGCAGAGATGTATGTGGCCCTCTCTGTGGTTCGACAGCTGTACCACCATACGCCTTTCACCGTCAAGAAGTTTGCGCTCGGCGGAAAATTCCCACGGCGCGTCCCCCTAAACCAGCGAAATCCACGGCTATCCGTCTGTTACCTTTAGCGTCGCACGGCTAAGAGAACGAACCACAACCAGAGACACCGGCTGGAAGGCAAATGCACACACTCACACATCATCTCCAAACTGCCTTCCGCCAATTGCGGAAAGCGCCTGGTTTCACTCTTACGGTGGTCCTTATTCTTGCGTTAGGCATCGGTGCCGCTACCTCGATTTTCTCACTGGTCGAAGGCATTCTGTTGCGCCCGCTCCCCTTCCGCAACCCCGAGCGACTGGTTGTACTGGGTGACAATCTGCAAAATGGCCCCAACACGCCTGTGACGGCGCGTGAGATCCGCACTTACTCGGAGGCCACCAGCACTTTTTCCTCGCTGGGCGGCCACATCGGCGTAACTTTTGAGCTTTCCGGCGACTCGACTCCGGAGGAGATTCCTGCTGCTCGCTTTACCGCAGGGGTATTCCCGACCCTTGGTGTCCCACCGCTCCTGGGGCGGGTTTTTACGCCGCAGGAAGAAGATGGCCATCAGCCTCTCGCGGTCATTAGTTATGCCCTATGGCTGAACCGCTTCCACCGCGATCCGCACGTTCTTGGAAGTTCCATTGTTCTCGACCGCAGGTCCTACACAATCATCGGTGTGATGCCGCGGAGTTTTGAGTTTCCCCTTACGGCTGGGCATCTTGACCAGGCGCAGCTCTGGGTGCCGATGAGCTTTACTCCCGAAGAACTTTCCGACGAGCACGCTGGCTTCTGGGGCTACCAGATTGTTGCCCGCCTGAAGGATGGAGTCACGATCACGCAGGCAGCGAGCGATGCGGATCGCGTCGCCAGGCTGATCATGCACGCCTTCCCGCCCAGCATGGCGGCCATCCACATCCGAGGGATGGTGACTCCCCTCCGGGAGTATGCCGTATCGGACGTGCGGCCCCTGTTGCGCGCGCTGTTCTTAGCTGTGGCCGTGGTTCTGCTTCTGGCCTGCGCCAACATAGCTGGCCTGCTGCTGGTGCGGGCCCTCCGCCGGCGCCGGGAATACGCGGTTCGCTTGGCCCTGGGCGCTCGTTCTGAGGTGATTATCCGCCAGGCGATTCTGGAAGGCCTGCTGCTCAGCTTTGCGGGTGGGCTGCTGGGCCTGGGTTTTGCCGGAGCCGCTATCCGTGCCGCTCTCTACATTCTGCCCGATTCCATGCCCCGCATGGATTCCATTGTCCTGGACGCTAATGTCACCGGATTCGCCCTCACCTTGGCCTTGTTGACCGGAGTCCTGTGCAGCTTAGCGCCGGCCTTCGCGGCCTTGCGGACCGACCCCATGGAAGCCCTGAAAGAAGGAGTGCGCACCGTCACCGGCGCTTCCAGCCACGCTTGGTTGCGCTCAGCTCTGGTGATTGCCGAAATCGCTGTCGCCCTGATGCTGCTCACCGTGTCCGGCGCCTTCTTGCGCAGCTTTCAGAAAATGCGCGCTGTGGATCGCGGTTTCCGTCCCGACCATGTCCTCGTGGCCGGTTATGAACTACCCCTTAGGCAGTATTCGACCCGCTCGTCGGTGGAGGAGTTCAACCGCGAAGTGGTAGACAGGCTTTCCGGCAAGCCGGGAGTACTCGCCGCTGGTATTACCACCAACCTTCCCGCCATGGGCCCATACGCCAAAACCACCTACACCATCGAGGGTGAGCCCCTGGACAATTGGAAGCTGAAGTTCGCTCCTTTTGCCATCATCTATGGCGACTACTTCCGGGCCATGCGCATTCCGCTGCTGGACGGGCGCAGCTTCACTGATAGCGATCGCTCAAGCTCGCTCCCGGTCGTCATCGTGAATCAGAGCATGGCCAATCATTGCTGGCCCGGTCAACGGGCCATCGGCAAACGCATGCACGTCGGCAACCCGAAAAAGGGGCTTCCCTGGGCAACTGTGGTTGGCGTGGTCGCAGACACCAAGGGCGGCTCCCGCGATGAGCCCACCATGGACCAGTGGTATATGCCGGCGCAGCAGCCGGCGACCGTTTTCGGACCTGAACCTTCCGGGAAGCTGACCGACCCTGCGGGCGCGTACATCGCCGTGCGTTCCTCCCTCGCTCCCGAGCAGATGGTTCAGACACTGCGCTCAACCGTAGCGGAAATTGATCCCCTTCTCGCCTTGCAGCAGGTACAGCCTTTAACTGACGCCTTGTCGAACGTGGAAGCGCCGCGCCGCTTCAACACCGATCTCATAACCGCCTTCGCTCTGGGCGCTCTCGTACTGGCAATCACTGGAATTTATGCAGTGGTTGCCTTCTCCGTTTCGCTGCGCACGCACGAGATAGCCATTCGCATGGCGCTGGGCGCGCAGCGCGCCGGCATTGCGCGGCTGGTCCTTACTCTGGGAGCGAAGCTAGCGGTTGTCGGCTGCGTTCTGGGCGTGCTAGGCTCATTGGCGGTTTCGCGCCTGATCAGTTCCTTTCTGTTCCAAGTTAGCGCCACTGACCCGCTCATCTATGTAGCTGGGATCTTGATAATGATATTTATGGCGCTCCTCGCCTCAGCACTGCCCGCGGCACGGGCGGCTTCCGCAGATCCGATTGACGCTCTGCGTTCGATCTGATTGTGACACCTCAGGCTAACTCGCCATCCGCACCGTCGCCCGATCCTGCGACTCCGCCGCGAACATCTTCTCCGCGGAATATCCAAACCGTTGCGCCATCAGGTTCCACGGAAATTCGGCAATCAGGGTGTTGAACTGCCGCACACTCTCGTTATAGTGCTGGCGGGCAAATGCGATTCGGTTTTCGGTGGTGGTCAACTGCTCCTGCAGCAGCAGAAAATTCTGCGACGCCTTCAGTTCCGGATATCGCTCCGCGGCCAGGAACAGGTTGCCCACCGCGCTGCCCAGCGCCATCTCCGCTACGGCGCGTGTAGCAATGTCCACTCCTGTGTTAATGGCCGCGCTGCGCGCCCGCGTCACTGCTTCCAGCGTTTCCCGCTCGTGCCCCATGTAGCCCTTCACAGATTCCACCAGGTTGGGGACCAGGTCATGGCGAAAGGTGAGCTGGACATCGACGTCGGACCAGGCTTTGCCCACGTTATTGCGCATGGCCACCAGCCGGTTGTAAGCGTGCAGCAAGAACCACAGCGCAATCACCGCCGCAATCACTACCCCAATCAGTATCGTAGAAAGATTTGTCATCCAGACCTGCCTGGCCACGGCCTCTCGCCAGTGCTTATCGGCGCTGGTTGAAGGCGGCGCTCACATCCTGCACAAATTTCATAACTCCATTGAAGATTGCCGGCCAGTCCTGCGCAAATGCCCAGTGAATCACTGCCAGCCATAGCGCCAGGAACAGCAGATTCAGGCCGATCATCATGGCGACCACAAACAGCATCATCACTCCGGCGGTAAGCAGCAGTGGGCCGAGGATGAGGTACAGCACGGCAATCACGATTTTCGTGCCGAGCCCGCCGTGGCGCGATGGCGCAGCCAGGCGCGCCCCCATCCTCTGCAGGCGCTTGGCACGCTTGTTCAAGGGCGGGTGAAAGGAAATAAAGCTGACCTGCTGCAGCCCCGTCTGCCCGCTGCGTGTTTCTCCCGCCTGCCGCTGCCTGCTCTGCCGCTGCATGCGGACTCGAGCCAGGGCGGAGCGGTCGCCGCGCTGCGCCGCCATCAAGTCGTTCAGGTTGGGCATGTTGTGCAGAACCGCCGGATCCATGCCCATCGCCCCGGCAAAGCTCTGCAGCCGATTCACCGCATCCGCATTGCCCATGGCCGCCGCCATAGCCAGAGACATCATCTCCCGGCGCGCGCTCGCAAAATCTGCCGGCGTGCTTAACTGTAGGCTTGGTGGGCCTGCTGCTGCCGAACCGCCGGCGCCCCCTGCCGCCCGCCAAGCCTCCAGAAATTTGCGCTGCTGCTCACCGGAGGGCGTATCCCCGCGCAGGCTGGAGTCGCCTCCGGGATTCACCACGAACAGGTGTGAAGCCCAGTGTCCTCCCGCTACCGCCGTGGTGTCTTCGCTCAGGCTCTGCAGCGCTCCCGCCAGCGCGTCCGGATTGCGAGTGAGTTCCACTGCACCCGCATCCGCCAGATAGCGCCGGGTCCGCCACAACAGCGCCATGCACGGACCGAGCAGCAGGTTCAGGAAAAACCACAGCGTGAGTTCCACTGCCACATTGGTGAACAGGAAGGGAAAGAAGATGAAGCGCAGGAACTTGCGAATCATCCCCGGCCTGCCGCTGTTAAAGAAGCGGTCAATATCCGTGGAACCCATATCCAGCGTGTCCGCCAGAAGTTCCGCCACCTCTTCGGCGGCAGCGGCTTTGCCCGGCCCGCCCCGTACGGCATAGCACAGCATCCGCCAAAGCGTGTGCCGCGATTGCCTGCCAAAGGGCGCGTTAATCAGGGTCACAATCAGGCCGCAGGTTTCGAACACGCTGGTTACGGTGAAGGCGATGCGCAGGTCTCCATTACCCACCGAAGAAATTAAGTGCCCGATAAGCGCCTGCAGTTGCTCGCGGCTCAGGTCATCGAGCAGGCGGCGACACAGAACCAGGTGGGCGTCCTCGGCCGAAGTTCCGATGGCGGCCGCATTCGCGCCCGGCGAATCAATCAGCATCACCTTGGGGGCGGGCAGGCCGGCGGCAATCGCCATTTCCTGCACCGCATCTGCCAGTTGCAGCTCTTTCAGGTCGCCGGCGTTGGGCTCGCGCGCGTTCAGGCTGGCCAGCGTGCCGCCGACTCCCCCGTGCCGGAACAGCAGCAGCATGCCTGCCCACAGCGTTAGCGCGATCACGATTCCGGGTAGGAATATCAGCGCCGCCACGATCGCCAACTGCACAGGATCCATTACGCCGCGCTCGTTGACCACGGCCTCGGCCACGCGATATCCCAGCCTCGCCAAATCACTTGTGGTTTGCCAGAACTCCGGCGGCAGCGGCGAAAAATAGTTGACTACCTCCGCCGTAGCCATGGTGACTGCATAGAAAAACGGCGTGAGCACCAGGGTCAGGGGGATGCCCATCAGGAAGGCCGCAACCACGCAGAGGGCGGACATGCGCCAGGTGGCGCGACGGTTGCGTTCCTGCGCCTTGAAGAAGGCTTCGGGCGCGCGCTCAGGGCGCGCCACGGACGGGACAGCACCGGCTCTTTCGGGCGTACTCATGGTTTGGGCGCCCGATAGTATCCCTTAGACGCTCCCGCCTGCAAACCTGAACTTTGCCTCCCGTTTTGGTCTGGGGGTCATGGAAAAGGCCGATCTGCGGGAAGGTTAATTTCCGGGCCGCTGTCGCACCTGATGGCAGCAGTCAAAAGCTTTTGTATCCTTTGCCGCTTCGAACGGTCCTAATTTGGCGGACGGGTATGTGTGCACGCCTAGCCAAACGAATCCACTTCGTCTCTCGAACTCAACCTAGTCCTGCAACGATGGAAGGCGGCTTTGCCCGCGGCACTCATCGCAACATCCTGACCTTAATTGCGCCGGCCGTATGCGGGTATCTCTACCTCCAGACATTTATTCTTCCAGCTGTGCCGGTTCTGCAGCGTGATGACCAGATCACTTTTGTAGTCAACGCGATGCGAATGCTGCATGGGGAAATGATCTATCTGGATTTCTATCAGTACACGCCCCCAGGCACCGACCTGGTTTACCTCGGACTCTTCAAGGCGTTCGGAGTGCACGCCTGGATTGCCAGCGCCGTAGTTGTATTGTTGGGAATGGCCGCACTTTTCGTTTGTTACGCGATCGCCGCACAGGTGATGCCGCGGACTTCGCGCACAGCCTGCCCTGAGCGAAACCGAAGGGGCTTCAGCCCTGCCGCCAAGGGTCGCCAAAGTCGCGGGCTTTAGCCCCTGAGGGATCCCTTTTCCCCAGCGCGTCACAAAAGATCTTTGAAACGACTTCTACCGACTGCCTTGCAACAAGAGGGTAGAGGCCGGGCTTGCTGAGCTTGTCAACGATTTGTCATCTTTCTGCAAATTCTGTTTCACAACTGCTCTTCCCTCAGCATGCGGCCCTGCCCGCACCAAATCCGAGATGAGAAGAACCAGGATGTTGTGGAGCAAATCGTGGGAAGGCGCGAGCAGGATAATTTTTCTGAAAGCGGCTGCCCCTTATCCGCGCGAAAACGGCATGGCGCAACATAGCCCGGGCACGGTGCAGGCGGACCTTGACGTTTTCTTCCGTTATGTCAAGACAACCTGCCGTCTCTGCAACGCTCATCTCCTCCAGGTCGCGCATCATGACCACCACGCGGTACTTGGGCGGCAACGCCATTACTGCTCTCTCCAGCACCTGCGCATGTTCGCGCAAAGAAACAAACTGTTCCGGCGTGGGGTCCTGTGAGTGCACCACATCTGACGCCGGAGATTCCGGGCCGCTCATTTCTTCTATGTAGCGAAGACGTCCGCGCTCTTCCAGGCGGTTAAGCGCCTCGTGCACCGCAATGCGGGTCAGCCAGGTGGAAAACTTGGCGCGCCCTGCGAATTGGGAGAGGTGCTGATAAGCGCGCACGTAGGCCGCCTGCATGACGTCTTCGGCTTCGCAGCGGTCGCGCAGAATTCCACGAGCCACTCGATATAGCCTCTGGCTGTGTCGCCTCATAATCAGCTCAAACAGCCCAGTCTCGCCTGCCAAAATCCTGCGCACCAGATCCTCATCCGGTGTGTCGTTGAGTGCCGCCTGCTCCAACGCCGAAAGCACCACAGTACCCTCCATCGCAATCTCGATTTCTTGCCGGGTAACTGTGTTGGAGGGTAGTGAAGGGAAAAATCGCAGTTGTCAAAGATTTGTAAAAAGAATGCCAAATGGGCGTGACATCTTCTATCTGCTTCGCCCACAACAATTAACGCAGTGCTCCAGCAGCGTTCCCGGAGGCCCAGCATGGGATTAACGTAACGTCGCAGGCACGGAGCGGTCTGATCGACAACGGAGTCAAGCATGAAAGTCAGGGACCGCGAAGTTATATCCGTTGTCAAATTTCTGTTATGGCGTCGCTTGCCGTGTCTGCTGCTCCTGGCGGTGCCGGCAAGCAGCGCGCTGGGCAAACACAAAGCCGCTGACCAAAGCACTCCTGCTGTGACTGTGCACATGAATGCTGCCAATAAATTTGACCCTGAAAAAGTGACCATCAAAACAGGAGAGGCTGTGCGCTGGGTCAACGACAACGCCGGGCCCAGCCACACAGTCACTACTGATCCGTCCATGGTGCAAAACGAAGATGACGTCCAGATTCCAGACGGCGACAAGCCTTTCAGTTCGGGAGTGATAAAGCCGGGCAAGTTCTACCAGCACATTTTCGAGGTGCCGGCACCTATCGCTATGCCTGCGCTCCCCACGAAGGCTCAAAAATGATTGAAGTGGTGGTGGTGACCGAGTGATGCGCATAGTTCGAGTTCCCGCTGCAGGTTGCGCTCCCTCCAGGCGCGTCGCCATTGCTGCCGGGAATCGCGCACGTTGTAAACGGCATGCGCCGCCTTGGGCCATCGCTGCAGGCCCTGCCTCAGGCCGACAAAATCCATGAACGCTCGCGGGATCTGGCACGCAGCGTCGCCAATACCCACGATCGCTTCAGAAACCATTTGCTTCACGCAGCGCACGCCAAAACAGGGCAAGAATGTCAGCCAGTGGCGCCAGTTCGCATGCTTCCACATCACCGCCAGCCGGTTGCCGTACGGACAGTACAGCCGCGCAGCAGGTTACAAATTTGCTGGCCATGCTGGCAATTCCTGGGTCCATTTGGGAGAGGTACAGGAGCCTTGCTGGCGTGGCTGCCCCCTGGATTCTTATTGCCGCCATTCTTCTGATTGCCGGCACGCTCGAGGGCTCTGCCGGGCTTTCCGGATTTAACCCGCTGCTGCCCTCCTCTGTGTATCTCCTGCTCGCTCTTTCCTCGCTTTGGCTGATGTACCGGCGCACCAGCGGAGTGCTGGATGTCTGAGTACCGCTCCAACTTGTGGTGGGACAAACTCCCCAGCGCCCGCTATGAGAAGCGCGAGCCTGCGGACCACTTCCACCGCAACACGCTTGTGCTGCGCCATGTCGGCGCCGGCAAGAATGTCCTGGAATTAGGTTGCTCCACCGGCTACATCACAGGCCGGCTCCTGCAGCAGAACTGCACCGTCACCGCGGTTGAGAGCGATCCGGAAGCGGCGCGCATTGCGGCGAACACTGGAACTTGCGTGCTAACCAGAGACCTTAATTGCCCAGCTTGGAGCGAAGGTCTGAAACCTGAGTTCGACGTTGTGCTCATGGGCGATGTGCTGGAACACTTGCTGCATCCCTTAAGGACTCTGCAGCAGGTTCGCCCTCTTCTGCGCAGCGGCGGTTATGCGGTGATTTGCCTGCCCAACATCGCCCACTGGCTTACGCGCCTGCAGATCGCGGTTGGACAATTCAATTACCAGCCCACTGGCACGCTCGACGTCACGCACCTGCGCTTCTTCACTGCCCGGTCGGCACGCCAGATGATTGAGGCCGCCGGATACCGCCTTTTGCGGTTTGATCCTGTCATTGGCGGCAGAATGAGCGGACACCTGCGGCCTGCATGGCACATGCTGGCACGCCTCCAACCCGGACTATTTGCTTATCAGCTGTTGATTTCTGCCCAGCCTGATCCTTGAAATCGCGTAACCTCTGCCCCCTGCAAGGGTCTGAGTGGATGCACAGGCCGCATGATTCGCAATCCCGATTTGCCTATACATGGTCATTTCAGCGCCGCTGGTTCAAGGTGGAGTGTCCGCTCCAACAGCCTTGCGTTGTTACAAGCAGTGACCGAAACCTTCCCTCGCCTCAACCATCGTGGGCGTGTAGCTCTGACCGTAGATATTTACGTGGACCAGAAGGCCGGCACGCAACCCTTGTGGAGCGTGCCCCAGTTTCGCGGCCGTGATCACCTTGTCTTTGCCGATTATGGACCTGACGCCTGCATGCTGGCTGACCTGCAGGGACGCCATGTGATCGGCCGCTTTGCTCCGGCCACAGCTCATGACATAAGTTACTGGAAGCGGATCGTACTTCCCATCCTCCTGGGGGTTACAGCTCCCGTTGTCGGTGTCACAGCGTTACACTGCGCTTGCCTGCAGTACAAGGGCGAAGGCCTGCTGATCACGGGAGAGTCAGGCGCCGGCAAATCCACGCTTTCTTTCGAGTTGGCGCGGCGGGGCCTGGACTTTGTCTCGGATGATTGGACCTATTTTTCGCGCGCGGACACCGAAGTTCTGGCTTGGGGCCTTCCTACCAACATCAAATTGCTGCCGGATTCCATTGTCCATTTCCCGGAATTGCAGAATCAGATTCCGCGAACTCATCTGAATGGCGAACTGGCGCTGGAAGTGATCCCTGAGGAGGCGGGCGCTAAACGCCCCATTTGTTCGCGGCCAGGCAGGATATTCGTTCTGGAACGGCAGTCTGGTTCTGGCTTCGAGGCGGCGCGCTTGGCGCCAAATGAAATCGCAGCCTATTTCCAGCAGAGCCTGGAGAGGCTGCCCGCCTGTCTGGCGAAGAGCCGTGAAGCACAACTCGAAACAATTCGCGCTCTTGCCCAAGCGGAAACCTGGCACTTGCGCTGCGGAGGTGGTCCACAGGAAATTGCCACCCAAGTCCTCCAGTTCTGTGACGGGATCTCCCCCCGCCGCACCGCGGTTTCTTCGCCATTGCAGCTTATACGGCGGGAGTGGCCTGATATGTTGCGGCGGTTTGTTGCTTTGCCTTATGTCCAACCGTTCATCTTCGACGACTTTCAGTTTCAGCTGGCTTCGGACTCAGGACGTATCCTGCGGGCCTTGTCGCGTATTGCCGAGCGGGCCGCAGTTTTAACCGCACCCTTCCTCTCCTGGGCTATTCAGGAAGAGCCCGACTGGCCGCGCTGCCTCCTACCACCAACTGGACTGTCCTGCGGCGGTTTGTCATTCCTCAGCTTCGGACGACACTCGTTCCTGGCCTGCGATCGCCATACTCGGCGCGCGATCGCCTTTCTTGCCGCCGCCACCGCCGACCACGAACTGGAAAGCACGCTGGAGACTATGCTCCTGCATTTGGCGCGCGAAGGTGCGGCTTCATCACTGGGGATGCCGCCCGGGTTCGCTCTTGCTGCTGAACCTGACGCAACCACGTCTTAAGGATGCACATGCCTTCTCGCCTGGCGGAGAATATAGTTTCATTTTTAGGACATGGAAAGGGTGGCGGTATTGTCTCGACACTCGCCGGGTTCAGCGCCCGCCGGTGGAAGCGCGCCTTGCCCTGGCTGGATTCCAGCGGTCTGGCGCTCTATCTCCTCAATCGCATTGACGACTTGAATGCCGGCGAATTGATCCCTAATTCGGTATTGGCGCGCCTGCGGCAGAATCAGGGAGATAACCGCGACCGGACTCTAGCCCTGTTGGATGAAATGCGAGTGATCCAGGAGCGATTCTTCGCCCGCGGGGTAGAGTTCGCCGTGCTGAAGGGCTATTCCCTGGTGCCAGAATATTGCCCGGCAGCCGCGCTGCGCCATCAATGCGATCTTGACTACCTGGTTGCCTGCGATCATCTGGACCGCGCCGGCCACATCCTGCACAGCATGGGCTACTCGCGAGTACGCCGCTCTCCGCGAACGTTCACCTATTCCCGCAGCACGGGTGAACTGCCCTCGAGAGATGCAATCTACCAGCCCGCCCTGAACTACTCGGTCGAACTCCACACCTCGCTTTGGGACAACGACGATGTGGCAGTGTTGGAGGCCCTGCCGCAGGTACTGAAGCGGCGTCAGTTCCACCAGGCTTCAGGCCTGGTCTTTCCGGTGCTCGCCCCCGAAGACCGCTTCATTCACCAGTGCATGCACGTGCTTTCCCACACATTGCAATTCTGGATCCGGCTGGCATGGCTTTATGAGATCGCCAACTTTCTAGGAAGACCGTCAACTGATGCCGCTTTCTGGCGGCTTGTAGAAAAACGAATCGGGAACCGGGAATACATCGCCAAGGCAGTTCATCTGGTTACCTTGCTTGCTGCGCGAATTTTTAGCATCGATACCCCAGTACCGCGGGCCGGCGATTATCCTTTCCTCGAACTGTGGATCAACGAGTACGGCAGCCGGTGGGCGCCGCACGATCTTCCCGGCAGCAAGCTCAGCCTCTTCCTTTTCCCCGAGTTCATGAACCAAGCAAAGTGGCGGAGGCTGGAACGTCAGCGGTTGTTTCCAGTCCACCGACCGCATGCCGCCACGCAACTGGACGCCGCTGAACCGCGGCGAAGCATTCGCGCACAGGTGGCCGAATACTTCTATGCCTCGCAGCGCCTGAAATTCCACGTGCGAGAAGCTGCGTTCTATTTTCGGGAAAAACCGCGCTGGCAACTGCGGCTGGAGTTCCTGCGGCAAAACTCGGCGTGTAATCAGTCGCAAGCGGTGCTGCGATGAAGCGCGGCTGGGCGTGGCTGCGAACTCTTGCCGCTCTCACGGCACCGCAGCGCCGGCTGCTGATCCTGTGTCTGCTTCTCATGTTTGTGGCCCGGCTTGCCAGCTTGGTTCTGCCTGCTTCTTCACGCTTCCTCGTAGATAATGTGCTGCGCGGCGGGCAGCGCTGGGCATTGCTCCCATTGGTCGGCGCGATCCTTGCCGCCACTCTCGTGCAGGCCGTCGCCGAGTACTTTCGCACCAGGTTCAGCGCCCGCGCCAACGAAAACCTGCTGACGGAATTGCGCCTCCAGCTTCATCGCCACATCACCCAACTCTCCCTGCGCGATTACGAGGAAAGTGCCAGCGGCCTCTGGCACTCCCGCATCATGAACGACCTGGAGGGCATGCGGAACCTGCTCGGCCCGGCGGTGGTGGAATCAGCCCGCAGCATTCTGACTGTGCTGGTCACGCTCGGCATTCTCGCCTACATCAGCCCCCGCCTTACCTTTGTGGTGCTCGCGTGCGCTGCCGTATTTGGCTTTGCGGTTCTACGCCTGGCGGGAATCATGCGCCCTATCCTTAAAGAGCGCATGCAGATCCAGGGTAAAATCGCAAGCTTCCTGTCGGAATCCCTGCGCGGCGTGCGCGTGATGAAAGCCTACAACGCTGAGTCACGCATGCAGGCGGCATTTGCCCGACATGTGCGCCGCCTGGCCGCCAATTTACTGCGTTCCGCCGACCTTCATGCTACCGTCACCCTCCTCACCACCCTGCTCTCCGGGGGCGTGATCGCGCTCCTTATTTACCTGGGAAGCACGTTTGTCCTCTCCTCCCGAATGACGGTGGGAACCTTGGTGGCCTATTTCGTCTTCGTCGGATTCCTGGTACCTCCGCTGATTCAACTGGCTCGTGCCGGAGCGCAATTCACAGATGCATTCGCCGCCCTGGAGCGCGCCAGCGAAGTGCTGCGACAGCCGCTGGAAGCGCGCCCGGACTCCCGCTTTGTTGTCATGAGCCGCTGCCAAGGCGAAATTGCCTTCGACCATGTATCGTTCTCTTACAATGGTGGGTAGCCGGCGCTGCTGAATGTGTCCTTCACTGCTCCTTCGGGCACGGTGACCGCTTTAGTGGGCTCCTCTGGAGCCGGCAAATCCACAATCATCAACCTTATCGCCGGCTTCTACGTTCCAAGTTCTGGCCGCATCACCGTAGATGGGTTTTGATCTCAACTTCATCACCCTCGACTCGTATCGACGTCAGCTAGGAATTGTTCTCCAGGACGGAACAATCTTCGACGGCACCATTTACGACAATGTGCTCTTTGGTTGCCCAACCGCTTCCCGGGAAGAAGTGCACTCCGCGTGCCTCTCCGCTTATGTAGACACTTTTGCCAGACGCCTGCCGCGGGGTTACCAGACCCGGATCGGAGAAAATGGCGTGAGGCTTTCCGCCGGTCGAAAGGCAGCGCATCGCCATCGCCCGTGCCATCGTTGCCAATCCGCGCATCCTCATACTCGATGAAGCCACCTCCAACCTCGACTTCGAGTCTGAATCTCTGGTGCAGCGCGCCTTGCGCCGCCTGATGGCTGGCCGCACTACTTTCATAGCTGCCCACCGGCTCTCCACCATCCAACATGCCGACCAGATCCTGGTGATAGATGCTAAGCGGGTGGTCGAGCAGGGCCGGCATGAGTCGCTGTGGGCCAGGAAAGGACGCTACTACGACATTATGCGGGCGGCTCGGCTTGACCCCCTTGATGCCCTGCCCGCTGTAAGTTGCACAGATTGATCGTCCACCGCGCTGATGACGGACGGAGTCCCTGTTTCAGTGTGGAAGCTAACTATTCGTTTTGCTGCTGCTGATAGAGCGGGTCGTACGTGGAAGGATCGTAATCCTGCCCATACTTGTTCTTATGGGGCAAAAGCGAGGTGTTTTCCAGCACGTGAATCGCGGCCAGCGATACACCGCTTTCCGGTATGTTGATCTTGCGCGTTAGTGCCTTTAGCACATCCGGCGTTGAGCCTTCGTACCACACCTGCATTTCATAATTGCCGGGCGGAACGGCGGGAATGGTAAACGTGCCTGAGCGTTCCGAGATGGCGTAGTAGGGCGTACCGAGTGCGATCACGACCCCACTCATCTGAGCATGAATATTGCAGAAAATGTAGCTGATCCCGGGGCGGTCGAAGTGCACCCGGCGCGTGCTTCCCGCCTCATACAGGCCAAGATCGAATCTTTTTCCGTCGAACAATGAAAACACGTTGTGAAAAAACGGATCACGGTTGGGAAACTCCACCACCGCGCCCGCGGGAACAATCAGGATGTGCGGGCGAAAACCTTTGTCCTTCTGTACCAGCCGGAGCGGCTGCGTGGGCTTAAACTCTCGCATCAGTTCCGCCCGCGAGACCGGCCTCGACTCTGGGACCAGCCACACCACAACGTTCGAGTTGTCGTCGCGTGTCTTGCGCCCTTTGGTGCGGCTGACTAATTGCGCCTGTCCTCGAACCGTCGCCTGTCCCAGGACCATCGCGGGCGCAGCCAACAACAGTCCGGCCAGCGCCAAGCAAGTCGTCGTAAGCAGACGTGTATTCATTCAGAACAATACTCCCATCACCAGGTTGATCTGGCCGGCGTGTTGTGGTCCCGCCGATATCTCCACCGTGCGAATATGCCGGTACTCTAGTGAAAACAACAAATCGGACCGCGGACGATAAATGGTGTTAAACATTAAGCCCGCATTTCGAGCCAGTGCCGAATCCAGATAAAACTGCCCGTACGGTAAATTCTGTCCGTATGAATACGCGCGCAGTTCAGACGCAAATGGGTTATCCATGCCGACACCCGCATTGAACTCCAGCTTGGCTCGCGGCTGAAACTTAAGCTGCGACCATCCGCCAATCACGTCCAGGCCGTGAACCTCGGTCGTGCTCAGGACAGGGGGGCCGCTGAACACCACGCTTCGGTCGCCGGCGGCTCCGAAACCCCCAACTCCGCGCCCGCGATAAAACTCCCCCTCCACACTGAAGAGCGCTCCCAGCGGTATCGTCCAATCGGCGGTTCCCGCCCAACTGTCTACCGTCCTGCCAAAGTTCCAGTCTTGTCTGCCATAGTATCCACCCGCGCCCAAAGTCATGGGCCTGCCCAGCAGGTTGTGGGTAAATGCCACACGGCTTCCGTATCCCGGCTGCCGCGACGACTCTCCTGCGAGCGGCCCATGATAGAAGGTGCTGCTGGGCGGTTGCCCCGTCACCGAATCAAACAAGCCCGCGCTGAACGATATCTTAGAGGCGTCCGACAACGCCACTCGGTGCTCCACCCGCAGCTGTGGCACCCAACTCCATAAATTTCCCATGTACGCGAATGCCGGTGTAGCCAGCGTCGCCAGCGAAGTCGGCGAAAGCGGCGAAAACAAAGGCGCGTCCTGCCCGGCAACCAACGAGGTGTTACTCCAATCCAGGCGCACCGTTCCTGTCCGCAGCCGCGCCAGACCAAAAGTTGCTCCATTGGGCGTATCGGGGAAACCACCGGCAAAATCGAACTGCACGTCACCCCGAGTGTGCGCCCCCGCCCAATCCGGCCCCATAACCGAAAGTCCCAATTGCGACTGGCGGAAAGTTGCTCCCAGGCTCCCGTGAGTCTGACCAACGGGAGTTTCTTCGGCGATCGAGGGAAGATCCACATTGTTGACTGTGCCCAGGTTGCTGAACAAGTTGAATACCGCAATTCCCGACAGTCGCACGCGGTAGCGTGAAGCGCTTTCCACCTTGGTCTGGTATTGCTGGCCCAGTTCGCCGGTGAGCACCTGATACTCATCTTCCAGCTTGCTGATCCGCCCCTGGTCCGTGCTTTGTACCGGAGTGTGCTGTTCTGGCGCGGCCGCCGCATTCGTCTGGCCAGCGGAAGCCACGTTGGCGCCGTAGGCTCCAACCCCGGCGGGCGCGGCTCCAGCTTCTGTATGCTGGGCGCTCTCTTCCTTCAACTCGCGCCGCAGCGCCTGTGTCTCTTCCCGGTACTGCTCCGCCTCTTTGTGCACCTCTGCTACCGCAGCGCGCAGCTCAACTACCTGCAGTTGTAGCTGCTTGACTGCCTCGGTTAGCGCCGCGGTGTCAGGATGCTCGGCAGGCGGGGAATCCTGTCCCCACCCTCCGCTGCTCAAGGCTGTCACTATGACCAGCCCCGCCATCCACTGCCAATCCAGTTTGCGCACCATGCTCATCTGCTCCCGGTAAGCAGGTCTGTTTCCTGTACCATCTGGCCATCTCGCATCCAATGCCGCCAGGCGTCTTTCTTGATCTGGCATCCATGTAGCAGCGATCCCATGCGCGCTACTCTTAAAGCAGGTGATGTTTAGACCCACGCTTCGCGGGTGGCGGCCTGGGGTTCAGTCGTACGCGGCAGAAAAACTACAAAGGTGCTCCCTTGTTTCGAACTCTGCTCCACCTGCACATCTCCCCCATGGTCTTGCACGATCTTCTGCACGATGGTAAGCCCGAGTCCGGTTCCGTTCTCCTTGCCCTGGCTGACAAAAGGTTCAAAAATCCGGCCCCGAATCGCTTCCGGAATGCCGTGCCCATTATCAGCAACGCGTACTTCCAGGCCGGCTCCTGTTTCTCGCAGCGTAATCTCGACTTTCCCCCCCTGCGCCGGCAGCGACTCGCAGGCATTGCGCACCAGGTTCTGGAATGCGCGCTCCAGCTTCTTGGGCTCGAACAGGCCTTCGCTGTTCCCTTGGCACTTTAGCCGGATATCAATGTTGTGAAACTCGGGGTGTGACCGCACCGCCTGCACCGCCCGACTCACGGTTTCCTCCAGCGAGGTCTGGAACAGCCGCAGGGACTCCCGGCTACGGGAAAACTCCAGCAGCGAGTCCAGCAATTCAGTCATCTGGTTCACTGCCACCCGCACCTCGTTGTAAAGCTCCTCCCGCTCCGCAAAACTGCGGTTATTCGCGCTCAAGAACTCAGCGTTCGCCATGATCGCGGCTAGCGAGTGCCGCAGGTCATGAGATATGGAACTGGCCATGCGCCCAATGGTGGCCAGCCTCTCCGCGTCCAACAGCCGCCGCTGCGTTTCCTGCAGGCTGCTGCGCATGCGTCCGAATGCCGCCCTCACTTCCGCCACTTCATCGCTACCCCCTCTGGCCAGTGGATAGTGGAAGTCGCCTTTCGCCAGGGCCCGCACTCCGGCGACCAGATCCCCCAATGGACGGGTGAATGTGTAGGAAATCAAATAGACCAGTCCTGCTCCCAGCAGCACCGCCAGCAGGCCCACGCCCAACAGGCTGGAATCCAATTTGCCCAAAAACGCTGTTGCCTGATCCAACGACTTGAGCACGCTCAGACGAACCTTGTGGCCGGAGTCGCTGGCCAGCTCCACGGAAGCGACCAGAAACCGTTCCTGCCCCAGCTGCACCTCATCCAGCCCCATCTTTTCCGCAGGCCGCACTGGCTGCCGGAGCAGTTCCAGTTCCTGCGGTGCTGAGAGCGTGCTGCGCGCGACCTCGCTGCCGTAACGGAAGGCTACCTGGCTGGCTGCTACCTGACTGATTTCCTGCAGCAGGGCGTCATCTATCTCATATCCAATCGCCAAGAATCCGAGCAGCCGGTTATCGGCCGGCGCCCCGAAGTAAATTGGCTGGATTGAAACCTCGTACAGATGATTGTTGCCATACCACCAGTGATTAGACTGCCCTTCATTCTGCGAGTGGTGTAGCGCCACCTGCGCCTGCTCCCGCGTCATCCCGGGCCCGGCAGTATGCAGGGCCATGATCTTGCTCTCCGGATCGCTCAATACCAGCAGGTCTGTGCCCGCCAGCTTCCACAGGTCCCGCGAGCCATCTTGAATAGTGGCAACATCCGCGGTCGTCATCAGGGCACGCAGATTGGGCATATCGGCCATCAGCTGCGCCGTGCGATTCAGGCCCAGCTCTCTCTGCCGCTCCAGATTTTGAAAGGTGGAAAGGGAGTTGTGGAGGTCCTGCGAGATCTCCTGCCGCACCTGCTTTTCCATCACCCGCCGCCCCACCAGCAGGCTGGCCGAGGTCAGGCCCACGGTTACCAGCAGGAGGGAAAACAGCAGCTTGGTCCGCAGGCGCATTGTGATCATGACCACGGCCGTTTGGGTTACGGCACGAACCGGTACCCCGCGCCGTGCACGGTGCGAAAATGCACCGGGTTGGCGGGATCTTTTTCCAGCTTCTGTCGCAGCTTCAGCAGGTGGTTGTCCACTGTCCGGGTGGTGGGATAATTCTGATATCCCCAAACTTCATTGAGCAGCTCTTCCCGTGAGATCACCCGCTCCGGGTTTTGCACCATAAACTTTAACATCTTGAATTCCTGGCTGGTGAACGCCACGGCCTGCCCGGCGCGCGCCACCTGCATGCGCGTAAAGTCCACCGTCACATCGGAAAATTGAAATACTTCAGTGGCAATCGCACGGCCCGCCCGCCGGATGCCCGCCCGCACCCGGGCCAGCAACTCCCTGGGGCTGAAGGGCTTGGTGACGTAGTCGTCGGCGCCCAACTCCAGCAGCAGTACTTTATCCATCACGTCCGCCGCGGCGCTCAGAATGATAACTGGGAGTGCGGGGAACTGCTGCTTGATTTCCCGGCATACATCTTTGCCCGGCATGCCCGGAAGGCGCAGGTCGAGGATCACCGCCGTCGCAGCGCTCGTCTGCAGCGCGGCCACCCCTGAGGGCCCGTCGCCGGCCACTTCAACAGAAAATCCTTCCGGTTCGAGCAAACGCTTAAGCGCCCGCTGCACGCTGGGATCGTCTTCGATTACTACTATTCGTTCCATACCCCGTGCGCACACCCATTTTTCTCGATACGATTGTCCAATGCGGTTCGTCGTAATTCCAGTGGAGGCCATGCCCTGCGCCCCTTTAGTGCCTTTGTTCGCACTCGCTATGTCTTGTCAAGAATTTGTCAAGCCCGGCTCTTAGCTCGAATGCGAACGAGGCAACTTATTGAGTTTGAACACCCCTGTTCTGTTACATCAATAAATGGATTTTTACCGCAAGTTCATCCCCCACGCCCAAATGTCATGTGAAATGGACAATCTTTTTACATATTTTTGACAAAATCCGCCTCCGGCGCAGCTTTTCCCTGGCGCTGTCACGCTGCCCCATCGGGCTGTGACCGGGTTGCCGGCAGGAAGGCAATAGGCTTTGGCTTTCAATTATCGTAGGAGCAGCACCGAGGAAACACAGCATGCCGGAAGTCCGCTACATATGCCTGTCAGATCTGCACCTGGGCGCCGATAACAGCCTGCTTAGCCGTTTGGGCTCGCAGCCGGGCGGAGTTGATGCCGGTAAGCCAAGTGAAATTCTCCTCCAATTGTCGAATTGCCTCCGGGAACTGGTTAAACACAACCCCCGCGAGGTCCGGCCCACGCTCATCCTGAACGGTGACGCGCTGGAGTTGGCTCTGACACAAGACAACGTGGCGCTGATGGTGTTCGAGCGGTTCATAGAGCTTATGTTCCCCGCTGGCGGCGAACCGTTGATCGCCCCCAGGATACTTCTCAACCCGGGCAACCACGACCATCACCTCTGGGAAATAGCGCGTGAAACGCAGTACATCGAACTCCTCCAGGGCAAGCGCAGCAAATTGAAGGAGGGGACGCTGCCCCCGCCATGGCATACAACCAGCATCTTCAAGCGGCACCGCGTGGACTCAGTTCTGCTGAATGCCATCGTTTCCCGCCACCCCCACATGGCATCACAGGGCGTTTCCGTGGGAACGCTATATCCCAATTTTTGCCTCACAAACGAAGAGAACAAATGGGTTATTTTCAGCCACGGCCATTACATCGAGTCCATCTACTGGTTAATGTCGTTGCTCAGCAATTTCGTTTTTCCCCACCGCCAGCATCCCACCAGCATCGGGGACATCGAAACTGAGAATTTTGCCTGGATTGATTTTTTCTGGTCAGCGATGGGCCGTTCCGGGGCTGCGGGAAAGGGCATCGAGCAGATTTACGACATGCTGCTGGTCCCCCACGCTCGGCGCAAGCTCATTCGCAGACTAGCTCGTGCCGCAGGTCATCACTGGATTTCGTGGGCGCCCTGGCTGGGTGAGTGGCTGGGGCTGCTCTCCGTGCCTTTCATCTCAATATTGCTGAACCGGATCGCCGTCCTGGAGAAGACCCGTACCGGCACGCCCCTTAGCCCGCAAGCCCGGCAGGGACTTAAGACTTACATCGAAGGCCCCCTTGCGGCCCAGATCCTGGACGAACACAAGCATCCGCTTCCCGCACAAACTGCCTTCGTGTTTGGGCACACGCACAAGCCTTTCGCTGAAATTATGGATTTCAAGCATTTCCCACCCGGCATGGCAGTCTATAACACCGGCGGATGGGTGGTGGATACCGAACAAACGGAGCCCGCCCACGGCGGCGCCATCGTAATTCTTGACGAACAATTCAACGTGGCCTCGCTTCGCATGTACAACGAGGCTACGAGCCCCCACGACTATCGCGTTAAGGTGGAAGCGCTGGACGCCAGCCAGAATCCCCTGTACAGATATCTGGCACGGATGGTGAACAGTGAGGAAGAACCTTGGGGCTCTTTTTCTCGGGCAGTGGCCGATAACATCGGACAGTATCACCGGAATTTTCGCCAGCGTTTGAACATGGCTGGAATTGTTTAGCTGCGGTGTGGGCGTGAGAGTCGCCACCCGCGACGAAGCGAAAAAGAGCCGAAGCTGAGCGGATGCGAGGCTCAGCTCTGAGCGCAGCCGAAGGGCTGCAGCCGAAATCCTGGGCGCAGCCGAAGCACCTCGAACCTGCACATGGTTCAGGAAAACAGGGAATCATTCACGTGATGAAAGAGTTTCCGGGGTGCTTCCCGTTGACTTTTCATGAAGTAAGCCTACCGCGGACACCACTGGTAGGAACTGTCCAACAAACGTCATGAGTTGTCACTTTCTAATGCGTCACACCGGGCACGAAGACCATATCGGTGGTCGTAAATTGCGGAGACCCCGAAAATGGCGAGCCCGGCATAGGCTTCAGAGATCCGGTGTTTGGGTCCAGAGTAAATCCTGCTACTCGTCGATTGAAGATGCCGACGAACACGAATTTGCCGGCTGGGTCCACCGCCATTGCTCCCGGCTGGGAATTCGCTTCTCCGAGAAACACCGCCGTTCCAGCTGTCAAGCTGCCTGCCGAGTCGATAGTATATGGCGTGAGGTTGTTATCTCCGGAGTCGGCGACGAGCACGAACTTGCCACTTGGATCAATTGCTATTGGACCAGGTTGTGGACCACTGGGAAATGGAGAGCCGGGCGTAGGAGTCAGTGCACCAGTGCTAGCATCCAGCGAGAACACCGACAAGTTGTTACTTCCCCGGTTTACTACCACCACAAACTTGCCATCCGGAGTCACTCGTACGCCCCGGGGATTGTCCCCACCCGTGGTGACGGGGGATTGCAGTTGAAGTCCTGTCGCGCCACCATTCGGGCTGCGCAAGATTCCTTCAATGTCGCCGCCAGAAGTCCCAGATGTCAAACCCATCCACGATCCCGAAGGAGCTATGGCAAGATCGTTAGGCACGCCCGGGAGCGTCACCGTCGGGCTTAACTGCACCAGAGCGGCAGTGGCCGGATCAATGCTGAGTGCAAATAGCATAGAGTTGTTCTTGCTCGGATCAGATATAACGTAGAGATTTCTTTCAACCGCAGCAATCCCATGGGCATAAATCGGCAGGGACACGCTGTTTGATGCAGTCAAAGCACCCGTATGCTTATCCACAATCCAAGAGGAAACATTGGGCGCATTGATAGCTGCATTTGAGGAGTACAGAACCATCCCGCCTGCATCTGCTGCCAGCCTGACATCAGCAGCCGTAGGCATGTTGTTGACCGCTATCGGAGTCAGATTACCGGAAGCAGGATCCAGCCCATACCCATGAATGTGACCGGCATCGTCGCCAAGGTAGAAAAGTTCCGTGCCTGCGGGCAGCGGGGTGACACCCCCATTGTTGGGACTGCCGCCACTATTCGAACCGGTGCCGGTGTTGTTGCTGCTGCCGCCGCCTCCGCACCCAGCCAGCACTCCGACCAGCAGGACAATGCTTATCGCCAGCGCGGCCTTATTTGTCGCATGTTGAGTTACTTTATGCATCCTCATGGCAATCACCCGCTGTTTTAATTGGAAGGCAATGCTTACTACTCGTTCGCCGATGGCCCGGCAGCAAACCCAACGATTCCGAGCTAGTCCCCACTCCCCCGGGCTTCCCCACCACGGTTGGGGGCCTCACATCCTTAGTGAGGCGAATACGGAAAGCATTTCAGGAAAAATGAACATGACGCGATTCGGTGACCGCATTCCGAAATGAAACTGCTCCAGCAGTCACTACACCGTGGAGAGTTTTGCACTTAACAGTTCGGGGTGGGATTGAAAAGGCCGCTGGAATGGCCTAGGCTCTTGGCCTGGCATCCGCATTCGAGGCGTTGTTGCATATGGTTCAGCAAAATCGAACCTGGAAACCGAGAGCGCTGCCCGCGCGCATAAGCTTATGCGTTTTCGTACTTATTGGTCTCTGCGCAGGGCAGACAAACGCGCCCCCTACCAGATCACCCGACCGTACAGTTTCGATACTTCAAATCGGCCATCCTGTAAACGGTAAGCTGCCACGGGGTCGGAAGCACGTTTACGGTCTTTTCCTGGCAAGAGGCCAGTTCCTTCGTTTTACGGCTGCGGCGGTGCAACCGGCCTCCAATATTCAAGTCGTGGTGCTTGCGCCGGACGATAAGAAGATCGAAGAACTGTCTGGTCCCATATGCCGCTTTGCCCTGTACTATCTTCCAACGGCCTCGGGCATGTATCACATCGCCTTGCAACTGCTGCATGGTGATAATTCTCCGCCGGGCTCAGATGCATCCTTGCAGAAAGAGGCCTACACCCTCCAGATAGAGGAACTGAGAGAAGCGAACGACCGCGATAATATTCGTGTCGCCGCAAATCAGGCACTGATCGAGGCCTACCGGCAGAGCTTTCGTCCATCGCCTGTGGGCGATTGGGCAGGCAAGTATCAGGAAGCCATTTCGCTGTTCCGTGCCGCCGGCGATCAACGCGGTGAAGCCGAGTCATTCCAGACATTGTCTTTAATCTTTTTTGTCGCGCGGGATTACGAATCCGCTGTCCGCAACCTTGAATCCGCTCGGGCGCTCTGGCAAGCATTGGGGAACCGCGATATGGAAGCTGGAGCGCTTGAGGCCCTGGCAAATGATTTGGAACGGCTTGGAAGGTTGGAGGAGGCACTTGATTCTCTAAGTAGGGCGCTTCGCTTACGCCAAGATTTGGGCGACCGGGGCGGCGAAGCCCGGGTACTGTCCAGTCGAGGCGACACTTACGAGACTATAGGGGAATTGCAACAGGCGCTAAATGATAGAGAACAGGCGCTGCGGCTGTTTCGTGGGCGGGGAGTCGGGGAAAGCGAATACTACGCGCTGACTGATCTCGGGCATACTTATGAAGAGCTTGGGCAGGCGCAGACAGCGCTCGCTTACTATCGCGAAGCCCTCGATCTTGCTCGTTCCCGCCACAATCACGGGCTCGAGTTCACGCTGCTGTCGGTAATCGGGGACGCATACGCCGCGGCCGGCGACAGGGAGAAAGCATTCGCCTACCACAAACAATCATTGGCTCTGGCACGGGGCAGCCAAGATGACGAGATGTGGGCACTGCGCAGGCTGGGTGAGTTTTACGTTACACAGGGCGAGTACGCGAAAGCGCTGCCCTGCTTCAACCGGGTGCTCCCCTACTTTCATGCTAACCACAAACCTATTATGGAAGCGCTCAGCCTGTACCACGCGGGCGTTGCTTACCACCACGTGCGCAATTGGCAGAAAGCTCTGGACTCCTTGAATTCCGCCCTTTCTGTCTGGCCATTCAAAAACCGCACGCGGCGCAACATCATTCAGGAAATTGCCTCCGTCTACCAGGCCGAAGGAGACAACAGCAAGACCCTGAAATATTATCGGCAATCCCTTAGCGAAAGCCGCGAGAGCAAGGATTTGCAAGGGCAAGCATTCGCGTTGTGCGGTATTTCCCACGTCGAACGTGCTAGAGGCCAGCTTGTTGCGGCACGTCAGGACGTCGAAGCCGGGCTGAAGATGCTGGAGTCAGTGCGGGCCGGCATTGTCGAATCTGAGTCGCGGGCCAGCTATCTCGCGACCGTCAACACAAATTATGCCTTCTATATCGCTCTGCTGATGCAAATGCACCTGGAAGCCGATGCCCTGCACGCTAGCGAACGGGCACGAGCTCGCAGCCTGCTGGATATGCTGGCCGAAGCCCGCATTGACGTTCATGAGGGTGCGGACCCCAACCTCCTGGAACGGGAACGTGTATTACGGCGACGGTTACATGCTCGTCTGCGATATCAACTTGAATTGCTCTCCAGGCAGCACACCGCTGAGGAGGCGAATGCCGTCGACACCCAGTTGGGAGAGTTGACGGCGGAATACGACGAAACCGAAGCCCAACTCCGCGCAACCAGCCCCCGCTACGCTGCACTGATCCACCCGGTACCTGTGGGGCTCGCGGAGATTCAGGACTCGATTCTCGATTCTGACACCCTGCTTCTGGAATACCAGTTGGGCGAGGACCGGAGCTATCTTTGGGCGGTAACAAAATCCTCTTTCGCAGCCTTCAGCCTTCCTGCACGAGCTCAGATTGAGCAGGCGGCGCGGCGGGTTCACGACCTGCTGATCTCGCGCAATGAGCATGTTGGTGGCGAGACAGAACTGTGGAGACACGCGCGTATGGGGCGAGCGCGTGCCGAGTATCCAGCCGCGGCCGCCCGCCTCAGCGAAATGATTCTGGGACCCGCGGCCTCGCTCTTACACTACAAGCGCCTCCTCGTTGTCAGCGACGGTGCCTTGCAATACGTCCCTTTTGCTGCTTTGCCTGCACCGCGAAAAACTCGTGATCGGCTTGGTCCGCCGCTCATGGTTGCATGCGAGGTCGTAAACGCTCCCTCGGCATCCGTGATCTCCGTGTTGCGCCGCGAGTTGGCGGGCAGAGCACCCGCCACGAAAGCGGTCGCTGTCTTCGCCGATCCAGTTTTCGATTTCGACGACCCGCGTGTCTCCTCGCGTCCCCGCATTTCCCAGGTTCGTTACAGCGCCAGTTGGGCCGGGCACGATCCGCATCTTCCCAGTGACCTCGAACGGTCCTGGGAGGAAGTGTCCTCATCGGGTCCTGGATGGAAAATCCCGCGGTTGCCATTTTCCCGTCGCGAAGCTGACGCCATAGTTCACAGCTCAGCGCCCGCAAAGAGCTTGGAAGCATTGGACTTCCAGGCCAACCGTTCCGCCGCGACTAGCCCTCAGCTATCGCAATACCGCGTAGTGCACTTTGCGACGCACAGCATTATGAACAGCCGGACACCAGCTCTGTCTGGGGTCGTGCTGTCTTTGGTGGGTCCTGATGGAAAACCGCAGGACGGGTTCCTGCGGCTATGGGACATTTACAATCTGCGGCTTCCCGTCGACCTCGTGGTGTTGAGCGGCTGCCAAACGGCTCTCGGCAGGGAGATTAAGGGTGAAGGTGTGGTCGGGCTGACCCGCGGTTTCATGTACGCCGGCGCTTTAAGGGTGATGGCGAGCCTGTGGCCGGTGGATGATGCTGCCACGGCCGAATTCATGTCCGAATTCTACCAGGCGATGTTGAAAAAGAATTTGCCGCCAGCGGCAGCATTGCGTGCAGCCCAGATGCATATGTGGTCTCAAAAACGTTGGCACGGAGACCCCTACTTCTGGGCCGCATTCCAGTTGCAGGGCGAATGGAAGTAAGTTCATCCCTCACACAATTGGCACGGCATTGTGCTAAATTCCCCCTCGACAGTTATTCCTGAGCTTCCGGATTCGGTGCCGATGTGGACTCCCCATTCGCGAAAAGCAAATGGACACTTACTCAGGAGGCATTTGATCGCTTGCTGGCGCAGCTTGACTCGGACCGCGAGCAAGCTGGAATAAAGTACGAAGACCTGCGCCGCCGGCTGGTAAAGCTGTTCCAGTGGCGCGGAGGTGTTTTCCCGGAAGATCTTGCCGACGATACCCTCAATCGGGTGGCAAAAAACCTGGAGCTTGGCGAAGTCATAGCCAACTTTACGGCTTATTGCCTTGGAATTGCACGAAACGTTTTTCTCGAACACCTGCGCAGCCGGCAGCGTGAAGCGGTCCTGAAATCGGTCCCACACCAGCCGGCAGCTATTCCTGATGAGTCCCGCAGGGAATGCCTGGAGCACTGCCTAAGGGGAATGGCCCCGCAGGACTTCCAGACGGTTATGCAGTACTACCAGGAAGACAAACACGCCCGGATCGAAGCGCGTCGCGAATTGGCGTCTCGGCTTGGCATTCCCCTGAACGCGCTGCGGATACGTATGCATCGCGTTCGTGCGCAGTTACAGGAGTGCGTCGAGCGTTGCCTGCAGCGCCGAACAGACGAATGAAACGAATGGGTGTTATTTTCACTCTATATTGGAGGAGCACGCGAGTCTCTCATGGAATCCGAGCAGGAAAAGCGAATGATCCACTACCTCCTGGGGCGGCTTTCGGATCAGGAGCAGACTGAACTGGAAGTTCGCTATTTAGCAGACGACGACTGCTTCGCCGAACTCCTCGCCATGGAGGATGAGCTGCGAGACGCCTACGCGCGCGGAGAGCTTTCCGCAGCTGACCGCGAGGCCTTCGAACGGCGGCTCCTCCTATCTCCCCAACAGGTGAGGAAGCAGGAATTTGCCTACACGCTATCCCGCTACCTCATGGAAGCGGTCCCACCCCCGTCTCCTCGCCCCGGCGTGGCAGGCAAATGGAAGTCGTGGTTCCGGTTGGTTAGCCCAAGGCCAAGGTTCGTGCTCATCCCGGTGCTTTCCGCGTGTTTGCTAGTGCTGGTGGCTGCAGGATGGTGGTTGAGTCATCGAAGCAGGCGACAGTTGGCCACTGCTTCTACTCCGACCGAGCCGCACGGCCCATTTGCACCAGGAGTGGCCCCCGGCCAAGCGGCTGGTCAGGGACAGAAGGCTGCGGAAACAAACACTGTTGCATTTGTGCTCAACCCCGTGCTGGTTCGTGGCCCCGAGCAGGCGCCGCCCGTTCTGGCAATACCTCCTGGCGTGAGCCGGGTGCGCCTGGAAGCACGATTTGAAGGTAACTACCCGAGTTATCGGGCCGTCTTGGAAACCGCCGACAACAAGCTAGTCTGGAGCGCGGAACACCTGAAGGATCAGACGTTTGATGATGGCAAAAGGGTCTTTATTGAGCTATCCAACTCCTTACTTCACCCTGGCGACTACATTCTGACCGTGCGCGGGGTACGCATTGCTGGATCTGCGGAAACTGTCGCCGAATACGCCTTCCGAGTGGCCAGGCGATAAGTCCTGCCATCCTGCTGCCCGGGCCTTCGTGCTCATCCCCGCATCTTGGCAGTATCTTCTTATTCCTGCTGAAATGCCTTGGCCTTTGCTGTCACTCAGTAATGAGACCCCAAACGCGGCGGGACCCAAAAGTTTGCGGCCGCACCTTTGGTAAGCCGCGTAACGGAGCACAATCGGGAGGAAATTGATTTATGAATTGGCGCAGCTTGACGCTGGTTTTTGTAGCCATAACGGCCTTCGCGGCTAAACCCAACCCTAATGTTCCCGTGGCGACGTATCTTTCGGACGTCGATGCCAGCCAGGTCCCTTACTACATTCAGAGCGACGGCCTAACAGGGCCGGTAAATGGGATACTCGGCGAGTATGACAATGACCATCAGAATGTTGCGTCGTATCTAAACGCCAACACTTATAATCACGAACCGCCGGGCGACTGGACGCTGGATTTGCTCAGTTCCACACTGCGCACTATGCGGCTTACCCTGAGCTCAGCAAATGAGATTCCGGCTGGGCAGCCGGGTTATACGGTGCCTCCCAATCCTCCATTTCAAGGAACCCAGTACCTGCCAGCCAGATTCGAAGAGATATGCACGGCTGTCTTCCTGGATATGGGCACCATGAACCAAGTAGGGCAGACTATCACCTGCCCGGCTATATTCCGGTTCAACTGGAGCAGTACAAATTTCTATCGCGTGTACATGACCGGATCATGGGGAGGGTCTGCCCCTGAAAGCACGTGGGTACAAATTCAATGCAACCGGCTGGGCATAAACGGTTTCTGCAACGATTGGTTCATTGATCCGATCCCAGTGACGAATCCAGATGGAACGACCAGCGCTGGCCGGGCTATTGGCAGACTTGTATCCTTACCCACACACGGCAACGGAGCTGACACGAATGGCGGCGATTTTTACATCACTTTCCACGTCCACGTGACAAGGCCCTGAACGGCGCCGTGTGTAGGTTTCGCCTGGAGGGGACCCCCACCCGGGTCTCCTCCGAGTTTCAGGGTTCTCCTGCTGCTTGACTTTTCCTCCAGCATGTCGCAGTATCCCGCCACAGTTTTAAGGAGCTTGCGCCACGCCTTTCGAATCTACGGTAGCAGCAAAGCATCCCGCCGGCCCTGCCACAAACTGGAATTTCCTACTGGGACGAGTAGTGGCATCCATGAGTTCGGGGCGCACAGCCGCGCTTTTATTTGCTGCCTTGTCCTCGATCTTAGTGGTCACGCTTACTCCGGAAGCGGCCAGTCAGACGGCGGACTTATCCGGAACCGTCACCGATTCATCTGGGGCAGTAGTCGTTAGCGCCAATGTCGCTATTACCAGCCGGAACAGCGGTGTAACACGTGCAACTTCATCCCGCGATCAGGGTCTATACCGGTTTTCGTTCTTGCTGCCCGGCTCCTACGCGGTAACCGCCGTGGCTCCAGGATTTCAGGCTGCGGACCACCCTGATTTCAAGCTTGACCCCAGTCAACGAGCTCGGCTGGATTTCGTTCTCAAGCCCGCCAAGCGCCATGAGGAAATCACAGTCCGCGCCAGAGAGTCGTCCTTGCAAACGGAGTCCCCTGCAGTAGCCACGGAGGTGGATGCGCAACTTATCCGTGATCTTCCAATGAACAATCGGAGCTTCCAGACCTTGATTGCCCTCGCTCCTGGCGTGGTGGGAACCGGCATGACTCAAATGGCACCACAGGGCGTTTTCGCTCCAGGGGGAATAAGCGTAAATGGGCAGCGTGACACTTCCAATTACTTCACCTTAGATGGCGTCAGTGCCAATGTGGCGGCAGGAAGCGGCGCCTTTGGACAAGGACCTATCGCAGCAGGTACTGTTCCCCCGGTCGATGTAATGGGAGGTACGCATGGCATCATCTCTACCGATGCCATGCAGGAATTTAAGCTGCAGACTTCCACCTACCCGGCTGAATACGGCCGCGCAGATGGTGGTCAGCTCGAAATCGTTTCCCGGTCGGGTTCGAATCAATATCACGGCTCCGCGTTCGACTACTTGCGTAACGACGCCCTGGACGCCAATGATTGGCTGGCCAATGCCGCCGGGTTTCACCGGGTTCCTCTTCGCCAGAACGATTTTGGCGGAGTGTTTGGAGGACCCATCAGAAAAAACCGGATCTTCTTCTTCTTCTCCTACGAAGGCTTGCGCTCACTGCAGTCGGGCGGAGGTGAATTTAGCGTTCCAGATTTACTGGCGCGACGGCAGGCGACTGGCCCTGTCCGGCAACTCCTGGATGCCTTCCCTCTGCCAAACGGTCCCGACGATCCGGGAAGCTTGCTGGCAACGCTCTTTACTACGGGCTCTGGCGAAGCTGTTCTCGACAGCACCAGTATCCGGTTTGATCAAGTGGTGAACGACAGGCTGACAGTTTTTGGCCGCTACTCGGAAGCACCATCTAAAAGCGGAGATGTGGGCGGCTGGAGTGAATTTGATCGCGGCGAGGTGAATACGCGTTCGGCGACAGTGGGCGCGACAATCACGCACTCTCCACAAATCGCTAGCGACCTGCGACTGAACTATTTCCGTACGGAGGCCGGCGGATCTGCCAGGGTGGCCAGCTGGGGCGGTGCAATACCGCCGGCGGACTCGGTTCTTTTTCCCGCGCCTTTCGCATCGCCGGAGACTTCTCTCACCTTTGTCCTAATTGATAGCTTTACCCATTTTCGCGAAGGCCGATTGGCCGATAACCTGCAGCGGCAAGGAAATCTCGTCAGCAACACCTCACTCCTGCGGGGCCGACATGATGTTAGGTTTGGGGCTGACTACCGCTACCTCACCCCTCATTACGGGCCGTTTAATTACCGATCGGCTATCTTTTTTGCCGGGGTTGTAGGCGCCCTCAGCGGGATTGCTAATGAAGTGGACGTGTCCGCCTTCGACTCCGTTACTATGGGGCTTCACAACCTTTCACTGTATGGCCAGGATAATTGGAAGATCAGCCCCCGCCTGACGCTTACCTATGGTTTGCGCTGGGAACTGGTGCCGCCACCGCATGCCAAGGGCAATCAGCCTCTGCTTACGGTTACTGGTTTTCCTGATTTAGAACAGCTACAGGTAGCGCCTCCGGGCACGCCACTGTACAACACAAGTTACACCAATTTCGCGCCCCGCCTTGGGGCTGCTTACCAACTCTTCCGTGCTCCCGGAACACAATCCGTCATTCGCGGAGGCTTCGGAGTCTTCTACGACCTGGGCTTGGGCGATCTGATGGATGCCGCGGCATCTTTCCCGCATTTACGTGAAAGCGCTGCCTTCGGCGTGCCATACCCCTTAAGCTCGCAGGTCGCAGCACCTCCTCCCCCCCCGGTTCTCGAACCGCCATACAGCGGCACCTTCAATGTTCTCGTCCCGGACCACGCTCTTCCACGCAATTACCAATGGAATGTCACATTTGACCAAAGCTTTGGTTCCAATCAAATGCTGTCCACATCCTATGTGGGCGAACTCGGACGAAAGCTACTGCGGCAAAACGTAATAATGGGTTCCCCCAATCCACGGTTCGACAACAGCGAGATTTTCATAACGGCGAACTCGTCTTCTGCTGATTACCAGGCGCTAGAGCTGCAGTTTCGACGTCGCATGTCGCACGGCCTGGCGGCGTTGTTTTCCTATACGTGGTCACATTCGATCGACGACACCTCTACCGACGTCGGCTTCGACAACCTGGTAAATCCACGCTTTGAACGTGGGCCGTCGGATTTCGACGTTCGTCACAGTTTGAAACTGGCATTCACGTACGCCATACCAGCACCTATTCACAATACGGCGCTCCGCACCATCCTGAGGAACTGGTTAATAGCCTCCATCTATGGCGCGCAGACCGCGCTACCGGTGAACGTGGTAATACAACGCTTTGATACGGGAACGGACCCCACTTTGAATCAAACCCGTCCGGATCTAATCTCCGGTGTACCGTTGTACATGCAGAACCCTACCTTGCCGGGTGGCAGGAAAATCAACCCGGCTGCGTTTACGGTCCCTCTTGAGGTCCGTCAGGGGGACCTCGCCCGCAATGCGCTCCGTGGTTTTGCATACTCCGATTGGGATTTTGCTCTTCAGCGGCAGTTTGGAATTGGCGAAAGGCTGAAACTGGAGTTGCGGGCCGATTTCTTTAACGTACTCAACACTCCCCATTTTGCTCTGGATGGTGGACTCGGTTTGTTCCCGCCGTTTCAACCGAATCCCACTTTCGGAATGGGTAACCGGATTATTGGAGGCCCTCGGCAGATCCAGCTAGCTCTCCGACTCGGCTTCTAGCCAAACCGCTGTCCGACGCGACTTGGTGCCTGGCACGATGCGCTCCGGCGGTCGGGATTGTTAAAGGGATGACCGGGTCATAGGCCATTAGGAGCGAAGCTTTCTAGTTCACGCACAGGTGGAAGTAATAGCGAGGATCGGGATTCTCTTAATGTGCAGCAAACACGTGAGTACCCTCATTGCATCTTTAGAATGTGCCCAACACTAAGGCACTGCTATTGCTTGCGACGATCCTTTTGCTTGCCTCTTGTTCGCGGCACAAGCCTATCACCCCAGACGAGTTGCAGTCGCAGCTCACCTCCGCAGCCTCATTGGCGGCCGAAGCGGAGATATTCGTTGACTATATTCGCCAAAACCGCGCAACTCGCAACTACGCCGAGGGCCACAGAGAGTACTTAGCCGACCAGGTTAAGCGCGCCTCGAGAGAACTCCGCGAGGCCATCCCTGGCCAAGTAAGCGAAGAAAAGCTTCAAGAATACGGCTCCGAACTGGATTCATTTGCAAACGAGCTGCAAGGCGTAGGCCGCGCATTGGACGATCCCGAAGCCCTGGCAGTAGCGAAACAGCGCTTTGCAGCGCTTCGGCAAACGTTCAAGAGAACGAAGTCGTCCCAATGAAGAAGCTCCTAGGCATTACCCTTGGAATCATGACAGCGCTGGGGGGATTCGTTGATCTGGGCCAAATCGTGTTCACGATGCAGGCGGGAGCGCTCTTCGGGTACAGGCTCATGTGGGCCATCGTGCTGGGCACCATCGCGATCATTGTCTATATGGAGATGTGCGGCAGAATCGCCGTGGGCGCGAGCAGGTGTGACACGCTGCGATGCTGGGAATTGTAAAGAGTGATAACGCCTGTTATCACTCGTCATTGTGGAACTCGCCCATCATCAGGTGTAAAGTGCTCGCTCTAAGCGATAGTCGCTAGGAGATTCGTTCACCTCATGGCTAGCCTACTAAAGACCAAACCTCTTGACGTGCTCATGGCCGAAGCCCACGAAGAGAGTGAGCACAGCCTGAAGCGCGCGTTGGGGCCGATCAATCTGATCACGCTGGGCATCGGCGCGATTATCGGTGCGGGCATTTTCGTCATCACCGGTGAGGCTGCGGCTCAATACACCGGTCCGGCCATTATCCTGTCGTATATCTTCGCTGGGGTGGGCTGCGCTTTTGCCGGACTGTGCTACGCTGAGTTCGCTTCGTTGATCCCGATCGCCGGCTCGGCTTACACCTATGGCTATGCCACGCTGGGCGAGATCTTCGCCTGGATTATCGGCTGGGACCTGATCCTGGAATATGCCTTTGGCGCAGCCACCGTGGCGTCCGGCTGGAGCAGCACGCTCGTCGCCTTCCTGCAGGATTACGGCATCAACATCCCTCCGCAGATCTGCGACACGCCGGGTTCGATCTGGGTGATGTTCCAGAACCACTGGCAACCACTCAACACACTGCCCGGCAACGCCAGCGATTACGCTGCGCTGCCACATGCCACCGCGCATTTCAACCTGCTGGCATTTCTCGGCATTGCCATCGTAACCACCATCCTAGTCCTCGGCATCCGCGAGTCGGCGAACTTCAACACGACCGTCGTCTTCATAAAGCTGGCTGCGGTGTTGGTCTTCATCGCAGTGGCGACGGCTTGGGTGATCAATCATCCGGCAGTCGCGGCAGCTAATTGGCATCCCTTCCTCCCGCCGAATCAAGGATCGTTTGGCGGTTACGGGTGGTCGGGAGTTGCCCGCGCCGCTGGTGTGGTGTTCTTTGCTTACATTGGTTTCGACGCGGTTTCGACAGCAGCGCAGGAGGCG
>DATFDP010000222.1:0-11292 GCA_035252015.1 Terriglobales bacterium | reverse complement strand
GAAGACCACTGAGGTGGCGAGCAGGGCGAGGATCACCTTCGCCGGGCGCCAATTCATGGCTCCCGCCCAAGCAAACACCGAAAGGAATGTGGCGGCCACCAGAAAAAGCCACAGCAGATGCCGCGCGGCGGCGAACTCAAGAAAGGTTAATGGAGCGAGCGGGAAGGCCACGTAGAGGGGATAGGCAAAGCGTTCCTGGTCCCGGTGCCCCTGAATCTCGTAGGCCGAGAGAACGTGACCATAGTTGTGACGTTCGCTCTCCTCTGTAACCTGCCGGCCGTAGGGATCACCACCATGGAGCAAAACGTGCGTGCCATACCAG
Organism: Terriglobales bacterium; assembly: GCA_035252015.1. Lineage (GTDB taxonomy): Bacteria > Acidobacteriota > Terriglobia > Terriglobales > Acidobacteriaceae > JAICWP01. The sequence goes on along the minus strand of DATFDP010000222.1, from coordinate 10,970 downwards.
CGAGGATAGAGGTCATTGCCATTGGCGGCAGGGTAAAGCCAATGATTTGCCAGAGCCAGAACCAGGCCAAAAACTAGAACCAGATAGAAGGATTGCCACTTCATTATTTTCGAACCAGCGCAATGGCGGTCACATCATTGTGCATTAGGGGCGCGCGGGTAAACTCCTCGACGGAGTCCAGCACCCCGCGGCACAAGGCGGGCGCATCGGTCGGCGCCAGGCCCAGCATTATCTGCCGCAGGCGCTCCAGTCCGAACTCCTCGCCGCGGAACTTGCTCTCCACCAGGCCGCGCGAAACCAGCAGCAAGGACGCGCCCGCCTGCAGCACCTTGACCTGGGGCTCGTAGGTGGCATGTGAGAAAAGGCCCAGGGGCAGGGCGTTGGCGGGAAGGGTATCCACCTCGGAATTGTGGCGCAGCAGTCCAGGCGTATGTCCCGCATTGCAATACGCCATCGTGCCCACCAGTTCATTGAGGCAGCCGATGAAGGCGGGCGAGTGGTGCACCCCGCCGGCAGCCGCCAAAATGGAGCGGTTCACCAGCAGGGCCAGTTCCGCCAGGGCCTCATTATCGTTGCCGTGGTCGGCGGCGAAAAGCAGCGACACCTGGGCGCGGAAAACGTCCTGCACCGCGGCCGCGATTTCCATGGCTTTATCGCGCTTGCCCGCGAAGTCAAACAGGGCAAAGGCCAGCCGCGATGAGCCCAGTTCCACAAAATCGTAGAAGTCGCCCCCCATGCGCGCGAAGGCGTATTCCGCGCCCGCCTCCACTGTTTTCATTTTGGGCAGGGGCGCGCGCTGGGGCAGACGGCGCGCGGTGCGGGGCGCAGCACCCTGGAAGGGGAAGCGCATGGCGGCTCAAAGTAGCACAAGCCGGCAATAGCGGCAATTAGCTCTTGGCTACTGCCAGAAGTGTCCCCAGACTGCACCGCTAATCCGGCGGAAGCTGCTAACCTAGAAAGCTGGGCAGTTCGGCGGCAGGCCCATGCTTCGCACAGCAGCCCTTATCTACAACCCGGCTTCAGGACGGCAGGACGAGCGGCGCCGTGCCCAGGTGGAAGCGGCGGCGGCGGAACTGCAGCGTGGCGGAGTGCGTGCCACCATTGTGGCCAGCAAAGGCCCGCGCCAGGCGGGCGAGCAGGCGCGGCAGATGGTGGCCGATGGCTGCGGCGCAGTTTTCGCCTGCGGAGGCGACGGCACCATCCACGACGTGCTGCAGGGGCTGGTTTTCAGTCAGGCGGCGCTGGGCATCATCCCCATGGGGACAGCGAACGCCCTGGCCCACGACTTGGGCTTGCCCAGGCAGCCGGCGCGGGCGGCGCGCGCCGCGCTCACCGCCAGTCCCCAGCGCATAGCTGTTGGGCGCATCGCCTATCACGACAGGAACGCCCAACCCTGCACCCGTTACTTCGTGATTGCCGTCGGAGTAGGCGTCGACGCCGACCTCTTCTATCGCCTGCACGCCAACATGAAGCAGCGCATGGGCATGGGCGCGTACTACGCCGAAGCCTTGCGCCTGTGGCTCACCCACGGGCTAGGACGTTTCGAGGCAGAGTTCACAGACACGCGCACTGGCGATGTGCGGCGGGAAGCGGTGTCCCAGGCCCTGGCTGTGCGCATTACGCATTTTGGGGGAGTACTGCGCCGCTTCGCCCCGGGAGCGGCGCTGCGCCGCAATGACGTGCAACTGGTGCTGTTCAAGACCAGCAGCCGGCTGCCCTACCTCATGTACATCCTTCGCTCGCTGGCCGGGGGACGCTGGCGGGTTCCGGGAGTGGAGCTGGCACACAGCACCCGCCTTATATGCCGTCCTCTTGGCGACGGCAATGGCAGCGGCTCTTCGTCACGTGTGTATGTGGAAGCCGATGGCGAGGTATTGGGCCGCTTGCCGGTGGAGTTAACTATCGTCCCTAGCGCCTTGACTCTGCTAGTGCCACAATCATTAGCGACGGAAAAAGTTCGCGATCACGTGATGGCCAACGCCCCACGCGTGGGCAATGCGGTATCCTGAATTGCTTTTCTTCTGACCTTTGGAGCCCCTCACCCATTTCCTGACAGGCGCCTGCATGGGCCGCGCCGGACTGAACCGCAAGACGGCGCTGGCTACCGTCACTTTGGTGCTTTCGGCCGAAGCTCCTGACCTGGACGTCTTGGGCTACTTTGGTGGGCCGGTGTATGGCTTCGCCCACCATCGCGGCATTACTCACACACTGGTCGGCGTGCCCCTGATGGCGGCGCTGACGGTGGTGGTGGTGTGGGGCGTCTACAGCCTTTGGCATTGGCGGCGAAAGGCGGCCTGCCCGCCGCGATGGGGATTACTGTTCGGCTTCGGCTGTCTGGGCGGGCTCAGCCACATCCTGCTGGATTTCACCAATAACTACGGGGTGCGGCCGTTCTCGCCCTTCTATCCCCGCTGGTACTCCTGGGACATCGTGTTCATCGTGGAACCGGTGCTGTGGGTCATCCTGGTGGCCGGGCTTACGCTGCCCGCTCTTTTCGGCATGATTCATCAGGAAATTGGGCTCCGGGAACGCGGGCCCCGTGGGCGCACCGGCGCCATCCTGGCCCTGACCGGCATGTTGCTGCTGTGGGGCGTTCGCGACTTCGAGCACCGCCACGCTTTGGCCGCCATGCAGGCGCGACTCTATGACGGCGCCGACCCCATTCGCCTCTCCGCCTATCCTTACTGGGTCAACCCTTTCGAGTGGATGGGTGTGGTCGAGACCAAGGACTTTTTTCAGACCATGCACGTGAACTCGCTCACCCCCGATGTTGACCCAGATAACGAAGCCAAAACCTACTATAAGCCGGAGGAGACGCCGGTGACGATGGCGGCCAAGACGAGCTACCTGGGACGGGTTTACCTGGACTGGGCTCATTATCCGCTCACCGAAACGGAGAAAGTGGAGAGCCCGCCTGGCTACGTGGTGCGCTTCTTTGACCTGCGATTTATGTATCCGGAACGGCGGGAGCGTCCTCTAAGCTCACGCGTGGTGCTTAACGACAAGCTGCAGGTTGTGGCCGAATATATGGGCTTGCGCCGGCAGTCCAATCGAGGGGAAAGCTCCGGAGGGAAATAAGAGGAGCCATCTGCGCGCATTGACCAAAATATACCAAGAGAGGTTAGGCAACCCACTCAACTCTCAGGTTTGTGTGATCCCGTCAGTTAGCTGTCCGAGGCAGAAGATTCTTGTTAGCTGTCCGAGACAGAAGGTTCGTATCAGGGCACCCCTTCAGGGGTGCCGACTGGGATTTCTTCGAGCTTGGGCTTCAGCCCCTGTGGAGGTGGATCTAAGTCGAATCCGGCATGAGCTGAAGAGTAAAGGAATTCGTTAGAGTGTTCCGTAAGGTGGCGAGTCACCGGATTTTCCCGAATATAGTTACGAATGCCCGCGAATTGCGCGACAGTCCGCACTCGGACTTCTGAAAAGCCCCTCTGCCAAACGGGAGCTTTTAAACCCAGCTGTTTGCCGACACGAAAGGCGAATCCGCCTTTGACGAACTGCACTGCGCGCTCAATGGACAACTCAGGACCCACGGTCATCAAAATGTGGAAATGGTCAGGCATGATTACGAACTCGTGCAGGAGGTACTTGCCTTGTTTCCGGTATTCATAGAGAACCTCAACCAACAGCGAAGCTGCCCGCTCTGACTGCAAGAGGGAGCGCTTGCCCCAGGTTGATGAAGTCACAAAAAATGTCCTGGCACCTGCGCTGATTCGACATGGATCGGAATGGCGAATTGGAATAGCCATAAGGCACAGGCGGCTAAAGCCACCTTATATGGTCGCTGGCGGCGGCACGGCTGAAAGCCGTGCCCTGATACGAAGCCTACTGAATACGAACCTTATCCCGGCGAGCGTCGCAGGTGCGGTGACGTCGATCACCACGTGTGGGCACCGGCGTACAGGACAAGCGCCGCACCTTTGTTGGGCAGTGGGAAATCATGGCTGAAACGTGCATCGAAGGACTGAAGACTGCCTTCCATTACGCGAACATAGGCCCTCTCTCAACGTGGTGGTTTGGCCTAATCGTTTGGCCGACTTGACTGCTGCGCGAGGAAAGAACAAAATTTAAGATTCGCATTGGCGAGGTGACCATGCTGGCAATCCTGTTTGTGTTGTTCGCCGTCGGCTTCCGCTTCCTTCCCCACCCTCTGGCGTTCACGCCGGTGGCGGCTTCCCTGCTCTACTTTGGCGCCCGCATGCCGCGCAAGTATGTGTGGATTCCGGTTGCGCTCTTTGCCGCCTCCGACGTGATTCTGACCAAGGTGGTCTACGGCTATGCCTTGCCGGCGGACACCTACATCAGCTGGGCGTATTACCTTGCTATCGTCCTGTTCGGCGGCGTGCTGATGACCAACAACAAGCCGTGGCGGGTCCTCGGCGCCGCTTTGGGCGCTTCGGTTTTCTTCTTCATCATCAGCAACTTTGGAGTGTGGGCGGCATGGGCGATGTATCCCAAGACGCTAGGTGGACTGATGACTGCCTACGTTGCCGGTCTGCCTTTCTTCCGCAATGACGTGGCCGGCGACCTGGTGTTTACCGCCCTGTTCTTCGGGATAGGGCACCTGGTGCACGTGATGGCCGAGCGCCGGGCACAGGCTGCCATTTAGCTCCTCCAGAGTGCCGTGTCATCCTGAGCGAAACAGCTCGATTCGCTGGCAAATCGGGCTGTGCGGTCGAAGAACCTCTGTGTTTAGCCGTGTCACGGCTGCTCTCGTAAGACAATTTCACAATCACTTGTGGCCGAAATTCCCCGAAATGTCAGCAACAGGATCAGCAGCGTGGGGACCTTTCGACTCCGCTCAGGCTGACAGATTGCTTTCTGCGCCGACGCAACAGCACGTACCCGACAATTACCGCTGCCACGGCGATTAGCAGCGCCGCCAGGTGCTGATGGACAAGCTGAGCAGTAATGCTGACCACCTGCGGCCCAAACTTGATGGTCAGCACGGCCAGGATCATGAAGCGCACAAAGCGCCCGGCAAAAATGGCCAGTTCGAAGTGCGCGAAATTCATCTCAAAGGCGGCGGCCGCCAGCACAAACAGCTTGAAGGGAAACGGCGGCGGCAGCATGGCAGGAAACATCAGCGCCCAGAACTCATGGCGGTCGAAGCTGCGGCGCATGCTTTCGAACTTCTGCTCCGACATGCGTTTCCGCAGCAGCACCTCGCCTCCCTTGTAGCCGATCACATAGAGCACGATACTGCCCGCGGCCGAACCCACCGAGGCCATGATCACGTAGAGCAGGAACTTGTGCGGGCTCTGGTAGACGTATCCCGCCACCATCGGGTCCAGGGGCATGCCTAGCAGCGAGCCATCAATAGCAGCGATGGCAAACACGCCCCAGGAGCCCAGCGGCTGCAGCAAGCTCCAGATGAAGTGGGTGTATCGCGCCAGGGCGTGGGAGATGGTGTGCAAGAAGGAAAAATTTTACCTTACTGCAGGAAATAGGACTCGTAGTCCGGATCGACGTACCCGACATTTGATCGGTCCTTTAGGTACCAGCGCTGTTTCCATTTAAGCGTTGGTTTCCTGTAAGCTAGATTTTTATGCCATCGCGCAACTACACGATGACGCTTGGCTTCCCGCCCTTCACACGGGCCATCAAGTGGCTAGTCATCATTAACACGGCGATCTACCTGCTCCGCCTGCTGATGATCGCCTTTGCCACCGGCACCTGGGGAACCATCGAGGCCATCACCGCGCTCACGCCGCTGGCGGTAGTTCACGGCTGGATCTGGCAGCTCGTTACTTACTCGTTCATCCACGTCGGACTCTTCCACATCGCGTTTAACATGCTGACCCTGTGGATGTTCGGGGCGCAGCTCGAAACCGATTGGGGATTCAACCAGTTCCTGGAATTCTATTTCTACTGCGTGGTCTGCGCGGCGCTGGTGACCATCGCCATTGCTTATCTGGGCACGGTTCCGGGTGTGACTTTTCTGGGAATATCACCGCTAACACCAACAGTAGGCGCCTCGGGCGGAATTTTTGGCGTAATGATGGCCTTCGCGGTCCTTTATGGCGACCAGGAGTTCATGCTCTTCCCGCTCCCCTTCATGATCCGCGCCAAGTACCTGGTCGGAATTCTGATCCTGATCGCGCTCGCCGGCGCCTTTGAGGGCCTGGGACCGGCACATCGCGGGCAGTCGGTCGCCTACTTCGCACACTTGGGTGGAGCGCTGTTCGGATACCTGTACGTTAAATTTCTGCCGCGCCGCGGCCTGACCTACGCCTTTTCGGAGCACTATTTTGGGGTGCGCAATTCGTACTATCGCTGGAAGCGCCGGCGCGCCGCTCGCAAGTTCCAGGTTTACATGCGGCGCCACGGGCGCGACGTGTACTTCGACGAGCACGGCAACTACCGCGATCCCGACGCCGATAAGCACAATGGCGAATCCAAATCGCCGCCCTGGGTGAATTAGAATCAGCGGTTAGCTTTTGGCACTTAGCATTTGGCTGCCACGATTCGCTAAAGATCCGAGTGCCGCTAGATGCAAGTTGCTGACGTGCCCAATTTACGGCGTCAGCCCTGGGTAGGCGGGCGGAACACATCCGAGGCCCGCCGGATGCATACGCGATTCAGAGTCCCGGCGGGACGGCACACAATTACGCATTCATACGCGCTGTGCCGCCGGGACCGGCGTATCCGCCACAAGCGTCGTGAATACCTCCCTGATACGTCCGGGCAGCTCGTTGCCTGTCTGTTTTCGTCCGTAGCCGAGGTCATGCCCCGCGCCTTCGACGACCACAACTGAAGTTGTGGCGGGAACAATCCTCCGGGCTGCTTCCAGTTCCTCCACCGTGCCGAACGGATCGCGCGTGCCGATCACGAACAGCGCGGGAATCTTGAGTTGGGGAAAGTGCTGCACCCGCAACTGCGCCGGTTTGCCCGGCGGATGCAGGGGATAGGAGGTCAGCAGCAGGGCGCGGGCGATCTGTGGGTCCTCCGCCGCCAGCATGCTTGCCTGGCGTCCGCCATAGGAGTGGCCACCCAGACAACGCGGGCCTGAGACTTGCTTACCCAGGACTTCCAGCGCACGCCGCAGGCCCTCGCGGTCGCGGGCGGAGGAAGAGGGCGAAGGCGGGCCGTAGGGGCGCATCTGCCGGAAGGGCAGGTCGCAGCGCAGCACGAACCAGCCCTGGGCGGCGAATTTCTCGGCTATTGCGCGCAGCAACAGCATCTGGCAGTTGCCGCCGGCGCCGTGGGTCACCACCAGTCCAGCGCCAGATGGTTTCTGTGGCCGGTGCAGAAAGCCGCGCACCGCCGGTTGGACCGATTCGTCAAACAGCGTTTCGCAATTGTTTTCGGCGCACATGGGTTAACCAAAATCTTCTTGAGGCGGGGTTGTGCCCGTCCTGCATGGGGCAGAGGCCCGTGCCTACACAGGGGAGTTCCCTCCTACGGTGGCGGCAATTCCACCGGGTCGAACGTTTCGAACACCTGCTCGATGCGCACCAGGTTTCCCAGCCGCGCCCAGTAGCTGTGAACCTGTGGGTCTTCGTGGGCGTCCTGCCGCGCCTTTTCGGAGCTCCAATAGCGCACGTCCAAGTAGCGGCGCGAGGCGCGGTCGCGATACAGCGAGTCGCGGCTATATTTCTTTTCCGCCAGCAGCCCGATAAGCCCGCGCAGCGTTTCCAGGGCTTCCTTTTCCTTGCCTTCCAGCGGCTCGAAGACAGCTATAGAAAAGATCTCCGCCATCGGTGCTTCCTCGCCCGGCTCTCGGAGCAAACCTTTGGACGCGGTTACTCCTGGATCAGGCGCCCTAACGCCCTGGGCTAACTACAGGCTACTTGCGCTTGCGCGGAAAGCCGCCACCGCGCCCGGATGTACGGCGTTCAGGACGACGCTGCTCCAGCGGGCTCACCACATTCAGGCGAATGAAGTTGGTAGAGCCGGAAGTCTGCTGCGTGCCCGCCACCACTCCCAGCACATCGCCGGGAGCAACTTTGCCCAGTTGCAGCAACTGCCGTTCCGCACCCTGCACCATCTCCTCGGAAGAGCGCACTGCCTGCGGCAGCACCACCGGACGCACACCCCACAGCAAATTCGTGCGGTTGCCCACCTCAGCAAAAGGCGTAAAGGCAAACACCGGAACCCGTGGCCGGTACTTGGAAATGAGGCGGGCGGTGTTGCCGGTTTCGGTGAACACGGCGATGGCTCGCATGTGTACGTCGGCAGCTGCGTGCGCAATGGATTCACAGATGGTTTCTGCAATGGAGAAAGTCGCCCGGTGCTCACGCCGGCGCCGCGGAGGCTCAGATTGCCGCACGTGGTTTTCCGCTTCCACGACAATGCGGGCCATGATGGTCACCGCCTCCACGGGATAGCGGCCACTGGCCGTCTCCCCGGAAAGCATCACCGCATCGGTGCCGTCAAACACGGCATTGGCGACATCGCTGGCCTCCGCCCGGGTGGGACGCGGGTTTTCAATCATGGACTCCAGCATCTGCGTGGCCGTGATCACCGGCTTGCGGAAGTCCGTCGCCCTGCGAATCACGTTTTTTTGGATGATGGGTACCATTTCCGGCGGCATCTCCACGCCCAGGTCTCCGCGCGCCACCATCACCCCATCAGCCACCTCCAGGATGTTGTCCAGGTCCTCCACCGCCTGCGGCTTTTCGAGCTTGGCGATGACCGGAACATCGCTCTTGCGCTCGCCGATCAGGCGCTTCACCCGGCGCACGTCTTCGGCGCAGCGAATGAAGGAAACGGCCACAACATCCACGCCGTGCTCCAGGCCGAACTCCAGGTCCTTGTAATCCTTCTGCGTGAGCGAGGGCACGCTGAGCACTGCGCCAGGCAGATTGATACCCTGGTGTTCGGCCAGCAGCCCGCCGTTCACCACTTCGCACTCCACGTCATCGTTGTGGATGGCCTTCACCCGCAGCTCGATCAGCCCGTCGGAAAGCAGGATGCGCGAACCTGTGCTGACCTCCCGCGCCAGATCCTGGAAGGTGGTGGAAATCACGGAAGTCGTTCCGGGCACGTCGCGCGGCGTGATGGTGACGCGTGAGCCCGTTTTAAGGGCCACTGGTGTGCGGTATTTCAGGCGACCGGTGCGCATCTTGGGCCCCTGCAGGTCCTGCAGGACGCAGACAGTGCGGTTCTCCTTCTCCGCCGCGCGGCGCACACGCTCGATCAGCCGGGCATGCTCTTCGTGCGTGCCATGGGAAAAATTGAGCCGGGCCACATCCATGCCGGCACACAGCAGTTCGCGGATCATGGCCTCGGAGTTGGAGGACGGGCCCAGGGTGCAGATGATCTTGGCCCGGCGTTCAGCCACCGCCGCCAGCCCGTTTTTGCCACCCACTTCTGCCTGGGCGGCTACGGTTTCCAGGAGTTCGGGGGCGTCAGTTTTATCCACGCTGGGACTCCCAAGTAAGAAAGAGAGGAACTGAGAAATGCATGTTTCACATTGTTGGGGAAAGCAGGCACCCTTGGCAACTGCTTGTTTACGTGAAAAGTTCCAAGCTGCTTAAGAGCCTCGCTCCAGCTGCTAGTCACCAGCTTCTAGCTAGTAGCCAGAAGCTAGAAGCCCTGCCTCAGCGCACGTACACTTCGGGTTCGCGGTGTTTTGCCGGACGGTCCTTCAGGCTCAGGCAGCGGGGGAAGAGCATGGCATTCATTTCCGCGCCCACCAGCACGATCACGGAAACCATGAACATCCACACCAGCAGGGCGATAGCTAAGCCGAGCGAGCCGTAGAGAATGCTGTACTCGGCGTAGTGCCGCAGGTACCAGCCGAACGCCATTGTGGCGGCGAACCAGGCGGCGGTGCCCAGGCAAGCGCCGGGCAGCACGGTGTGCCAGGGCTGGGTACGGGGCACAGCATGGTGGTATATGAGCGCAATCACAGCGATGCTGGTGAGGATGGCGATAGTCCAGCGGATGAGCGTCCACAACGCCAGCACGTAGGGGCCATAAGCGTGGCCGGCGTAGAAGAGGAGCCTGGTTTCAATCTGGGTGCCGAAGGCCACCAGGATGGTGGCGAACAACATGGGGATTCCGGCCATCACTACCAATCCAAAGGCGATCATGCGCTCTTTCACCAGCCCCCAGGACTTAGGCAGTTGGTAGGCGTTGCGGAAGCCTTCCATCCAGGAAACCATGACGCCGGACGCGGTCCAGAGCGTGATCAGCGAAGTGGTAACAAGGAGGCCGACCGGACGGCTGGTAGCGCCTTTCAAATAGGCGACAGCGGTGGCGCTGCCCGTGGGCAGAATCTTGCCCACGGCGTAAGAAATTTCCCGCAGCATGGGCGCGGTGTGGTGCGAGGTGGCCAGCGTGGCCCCCACCACCAGCAAGGCGGGGAAAAGCGTGAGGATAGCGGAGTAGGCGGCCGCCTTGGCCATGGTAAAAGCGTCGTGCTGAATCGCACGCCACAGGGCACGGCGCAAAAGGCGGAGGAAACTCCACATTACTCTGATAAGGGTATTCCCGTAGTGCCAGGGACGCAATTGGGTGGGCTGGTGCCGTTGGGCCATGATGGCAGGCTGGCTGGACGGCAACGGCCGCTCGGGACTTGCGTGCATGTAGTTCAAATAAAACGCTAAAAAAATTAAGGGGCGACTCGAGCCCGGTCGCCCCTTCGTACTGTGAATGGCTTACTCCGCAGCCAACTCCTCGGTCTCGCCTTCATGCCGCAGCAGCTCCAGGGCGCGCTCGGCCTCCTCGTAGGCAGCCGAGACTTCCTCCTGGACCTTGGCAGCAGCTTCCTCCAGCTCGGGAGAGAGCTTGACGTTGCGGTAGTACTCCATGCCGGTTCCTGCCGGGATCAGCCGGCCCACGATCACGTTTTCCTTCAGGCCGCGCAGGTGATCCACGGCTCCCTGTATGGATGCCTCGGTGAGCACCCGGGTCGTCTCCTGGAAGGAGGCGGCAGAGATGAAGGATTCGGTGGAAAGCGAGGCCTTGGTGATGCCCAGCAGCAGCGGCCTGCCCGTAGCCGGCTTGCCGCCCTGCAT
>DATFDP010000221.1:0-14803 GCA_035252015.1 Terriglobales bacterium | reverse complement strand
GCTAGTTACGAGTCGAACCACCCCGCCAGGGGTTACATTGAGAGCAGACACGGCCCATGCTCAAGGGGCAAATCTCGAAATTCCGGGGCATTGACGTCCTGTGGCTGGTGTTTCTTGGCGGCCTGGCGCTGCTCTCGCCGGTGCGCGAGGTCCATAAGCAGCTGACGCTCGCCGCCATTGCTCTGGTGCAGATCTTCGAGCGGCGGCTGATTGCAATGTTTCCCCGCCGCGGGCCTGCTTACAGCGTGCTGCTGAAAATCGCCCTGGCCAGCCTGCTGCTAGGCCATACCGGGGGCGGCGTCAGCATCAACAGCAGTTACTACCCCATCTATTACCTGCCGGTCATTACCGCCGCCATCTACTTCGGGCCCGTGGGTACGCTGCTGTGGACGGCGCTGGCCTCGGCGGCTTACTGCTCCTATTTGCTTCCCGCCTTGCAGGAGTATGAACTCACTCCCTCCGGGGAAGTGGAACTGGGCATTCGCATTCTGTTCTTCTTTTTTGCCGCCATTCTGGTCAACCAGTTTGTGATGGAAAACCGGCGGCGATTGAAGGAATCGCAGGCGCTTTCCGAAACGCTGGCGGAGTCGAATCGCCAGTTGAAGCAAGCGCAGGCTGACGCGCGACGCTCCGAGCGCCTGGCTGCGCTGGGGCAGCTTTCCGCCGGCCTGGCGCACGAGATCCGGAATCCCCTGGGCGTTATCAAAGGCTCGGCCGAGATGCTCAACCAGAAACTGCAGGGAACCGCGCCGCTAGCCCAGGAGTTGGCGGGGTACATTTCCTCGGAGGTGAACCGGCTCAATGCGCTGGTGGCGCGCTTCCTGGATTTTGCCCGGCCCTCGCGGCTGCAGCTTCAGCCGGTAAGCCCGGCGGCGCTGGTGGACCGCGCGCTGGAGGCGGTGCACGCGCAGTTTCCTGACGCGAAAATTGCCGTGGAGCGCCGGTATGCAGACGATCTGCCCCAAATACAGGCGGATGAGCAGCTGTGTGAGCAGGTGTTTGTCAACCTGATCTGCAATGCCTATGAGGCCATGAACGGCGCCGGCGGCAAGCTGAGTGTTTCGATTGCGCCGGCCGCGACGGAAAACGTACCCGGGGTGGCGGTGGAAATTCAGGATTCCGGGCCTGGGGTGCCGGCGGAACTGCGCGAGCAGATTTTCAATCCGTTTTTCACCTCGAAGGAGAACGGCGTGGGCCTGGGGCTTTCCATCGTGGCCAAGATTGTTGACGACCATCGCGGCACGATTCGGTTGACGAGCCCACCTGGAGAAGGAGCACGCTTTCACGTGTTTTTGCCCGCCAGGCCCAACTGAGGAGCTATGCCAGCGATTCTGATTGTCGAAGATGAAGCCAAGATGCGGCGTCTGCTGGAGCTGAACCTGGGCGAGCAGGGATTCACCACGCACGCTGTGGCTGATGCCGAGGCCGGGCTCAAATTGTTGGGCCAGGAAAAAGTTGACCTGGTGGTCACCGACTTCCGCCTTCCCGGCATGAACGGGCTGGAATTCCTGCAGGCCATCAAGCGGGTGAACGCATCCCTGCCGGTGGTGATGATGACGGCATACGGCTCGGTGGAGTCAGCGGTGGAAGCCATGAAGCTGGGCGCCAGCGACTACGTGCTCAAGCCATTTTCGCTGGAGGAGATGACGCTGGTGGTGCGCAAGGAACTGGATGCGCACAACCTGCGCGAGGAAAACCGCTCCCTGCGCGAGGCACTGGGCCAACGCTACCAGTACAAGAACATCATCGCCAAAAGCGACAAGATGCAGGCGGTGCTGGCCATGGTGGAGCGGGTGGCGCCCACCAACGCCACTGTGCTGCTGGGCGGCGAGAGCGGCGTGGGCAAGGACCTGGTGGCGCGCGCCATCCACGAACATTCCAACCGCAAGGCTGGGCCGTTCGTGAAAATCAACAGCACCGCCATCCCGGAAAACCTGCTGGAGAGCGAGCTGTTCGGCTATGAGAAGGGCGCCTTCTCCGGCGCCACCAGCAGCAAGCCGGGCAAGTTCGAGCTGGCGGACAAGGGCACGCTGTTCCTCGACGAAATTGGCGACGTACCTGCGGCGACCCAGGTCAAACTGCTGCGCGTGCTGCAGGAGCGGGAATTCGAGCGCCTGGGCGGCACCAAAACCCTGAAGGTGGATGTGCGCCTGATCGCCGCCACCAACCGCGACCTGCGCGCCGCGCTCGAGGACGGCAGCTTCCGCGAAGACCTTTACTACCGGCTGAACGTGGTGGCCATTGATATTCCGTCCCTGCGCGAGCACAAGGAAGACGTCCCCGAGCTGGTGCAGTTCTTCCTGCAGAAATACGGGCGCGATGCGGCGCAACCGGTGAAGGGCATCAGCGCGGCGGCGATGAAGCTGCTGGTGGAATTTCACTGGCCGGGCAATGTGCGCGAACTGGAAAACGTGATTCAGCGGGCGGTCACGCTGGCGCGCGGCGAAACCCTGGATGTGGACGACATTCACCTCGACCGGCCGCACACTTCTAACAGCACCGCCCCCGTTCTGCCGCCCGGCATGACGCTGGAGCAGTGGGAGCAGGAAATCATTCGCGAAGCTTTGCGCCAGGCCAACGGCAACAAGAGCCAGGCGGCGCGCGCGCTGGGCCTTTCCCGCAATGCGCTGCGCTATCGGCTATCGCAGATGGGCGTTCCTGACTCCGAAAACAAAAACGCAGAGGACGCAGAAAAGAAATAACGGAACACCCAGGGTGGCTGAAAACCACCACCGGCGCACGAAAAGCACCACCGAACCCGCCCTTACAAATGGCCGGAACGCCCGCCAATCGCCATTAAATCAATAACTTAGCTGATTGCGGCCTCTTTGGCCCCTGCCCTGCATTACCCGGAGTGGATATGGAGTCTTCTGGCCGAGTTGGTCGGAGGTGGGCCATGAAAAGCTATCTGACAATTCTCGCGGCAGTACTGGTGGTGATGGTGGCTGCGGCGTACGCCGGGGCGCAGGTACAGCCCGGAGTGGGGCGCATCAGCCTGATTAATGGAGACGTCACCATGCAGCGCGGCGACTCGGGCGACTGGGTTGACGCGAAGCTGAACACGCCCGTGGTGGCCGGGGACAAGGTGGCCACCGGGCCGGGAGCGCGGACGGAGGTCCAGCTGGATTACGCCGACGTCCTGCGCCTGGGGGATAACGCAAACGCCAAGGTGACCGACCTTACGCGCGACCGCATGCAGGTGCAGGTGGGCCTGGGCCTGGCGGACTTCAGCCAGCTTCGCGGCAGTGACGCCAACATTGAGATTGACACGCCCAACGTAGCGATTCGTCCGCTGCGCCCGGGCGTGTATCGCATCCAGGTGAATTCTTCCACGGAAACACAGGTGATCGTCCGCGAAGGGGAAGCGGAGGTCACCACACCTCAGGGCAGCACTCGTGTCCAAAGTGGGCAGCTGATTACGGTCGAGGGCACGACCAACCCTGAATATCAGACTGTCGCGGCGCCGGATAGGGACGATTGGGACCGCTGGAACAGCGACCGCGACAGTCGGATAAGCCGTGCCGAAAGCTGGCGCTACACCAACCGTTATTACACTGGCTCACAGGACCTGGATGATTACGGGCATTGGTCCGAGGTGCCGGATTATGGTCGGGTGTGGGTGCCAGCCGTCGGCCCGGGCTGGGCGCCTTACAGTGATGGACAGTGGGTTTGGGAACCGTACTATGGCTGGACCTGGGTATCTTATGAACCCTGGGGCTGGGCGCCGTATCACTACGGCCGCTGGTTCCTCTATGGCGGCTCCTGGTGCTGGTGGCCGGGACCGGTGTACGCCGCGTATCGGCCGATCTGGGCGCCGGCATACGTTTCCTTCTTTGGATTTGGCTTCCGTAGCGGCGGCTTCGCCTTTGGTTTCGGATTCGGCAATATCGGGTGGCTGCCGATCGGACCTGGGGATTTCTTCCATCCCTGGTACGGACGCGGCGTGAACGTGGTGAACGTTACCAACATCACCAACGTGTACAACTTCCGCGGCGGAGTGGGGCCCCTGTATCGGGGGCGGAACGCCTATTCCAACCTGCGCGGCGTGGGCAATAACCCACGGCTGCTGAACGCGGTTTCGCACATGCCGTCAGGAGAGTTTGGCAGAATGCCGGTGCGGCGCGCCGGTGGGATTGACGCAGCAACCTTCCGTCAGGGCGGCATGATGACCGGACGCGTGCCCGTGGTGCCAAATCGCGCCAGCTTGGGGACGGCGGCTCGCCCGGCCAATAACCGGATTGCTTCCAACCAGCATTTCTTCAGCCGTGGGGGACGTCCGGCAGCAACGCCCGTATCTTTCAACCGCGAAGTCGGGCAGATGCAGAACACGATGCGCAACTCCGCTCCGCACGTCAACTCCGAAGCCAACCGGCTGGGCTTGGGGCGGCAGCCTGGACAGGCGATGAAGATGAACACCCTGCCGGCGAGGGCGCAGGTGAATAACTCCGGAGCGCAGTCGTTCGGGCGTAACGCAACAACGCCGGGCCAGAACACGCGTCAGGGTCAGGCCATGGCGTCCCGTCCGGGCTGGCAGCGGTTCGGCGGCAATGCTGCGCAGAACAATGCAGCGCGCATGCAGGGCAATGGCAATGCGCGCAATAATTCCGGCCAGGGCAATATGAGCCGTGGCGACGGACAGCAATCGGCACGGCCCGGCTGGCGCCCCTTCTCGGACAATGGCCGCAACCAGGGCTCGGCGGACCGCACGCTGCCGTTCTCTAAGAATCAGGGCGCTTCCGGTTCGCGCTCTGACCTTCCGTTCTCCCGTGGCCAGGGCAACAACGTGAACACGCGGACCCCACAGGGCGAGCAAGCGCCCGCCAGAAACCAAGGCGGCTACCGTCCGTTCTCGCAAGGTTCGGGTCAGGACCAGTACCGCGGGCAGCCGAATAATGGGCCGCGGGGCAATGCGCAGCCTTCCGGCCGGGGACAGGGCGGCAACGCCAACCCGCGCTCCGGCTGGCAAAGGTTTTCAGACAATGGCGGCTCCGGCCGTCAACCTCTGGACCTGCGGCAACCCATCGTGACCCGCCGTCCGTCGTCCAATTACGGCAACGGAGGCCGCTATGGTGACAACTCCGGCGGCTACTACGGTGGCGGCCGGCAAGCAACCCCGAACCGCGAATATGGCGCGGGGGCAGACCGCGGTGGATACGGTGGCTACAGTGATCGCGGCACCTATGGAGGCAGCCGCGGGGGGAACGCTGGCGCCTACTCCGGCGGTGGCCGCGGTGGATATTCCGGCGGCGGTGCTGGCTACTCCGGTGGCGGTGGCCGTGGTGGTAGTTCCGGCGGTGGCCGCGGCGGATACTCGGGCGGTGGCGGTGGTGGCCACTCTGGGGGTGGGGGCGGCAGCCACTCTTCAGGCGGCGGACACGGTTCGGGTGGTTCGCGTCACTAAACACTCTCCTCTCCAACCTAAACATGAGCGGCGCGTGGTTAGCGCCGCTCTTTTTTTAGCAGCTCCCTCAGCATGAGTCCGCGTCTGCGAAAGAGAGAACGGGGGGAAGGCATCCGCGTTCCAAGGGACAATTGCAAATTTGATTTGAGTTTCAAGGTCCCACTCAAGCCACAGGCGGGCTTGAGCGGGCCACCCGCTCTCGCTGGTTATGAGAGCCCGATAGCTTCTAGTGACTGCTCGGCTTAGGTTTGCTGCTTCGCCTTGTACGGTGCGCCTTATGGACGGAAGCCGCCCCCTGATTGTTGCTCTGGTTTTGGGGGTTGACTGTGCGCGGCAGATTGGCATTGGCGGGCTGAGCCGGCGAGGAGAACCTGGGCACGCCCTGGGTTTCGGAGGGATTGCCGCCCGGAGTGGTCGGAGCCGTGTTGCCTTCCGAGGGCGTGTATTCACCGGAACTGGCATCGTTACTGGCGGGGGCAATGCCACCGGAGTTGCTCGGAACAGTAGTCGCGCCCGGAGTCAGAGTCTGGTTAGGCAAGGTGTTCAGATTGCCCGTCCCTTGCCGGTTCTGCACGGTGGGGGACCCGCTTTGCGGAGTAGCCTGGGCCGCAGCCGTGGCTCCCCTGTCGGAAGTCCTTGCGGGAGGTGAAACCCGCGATGCTTTGCCCCCTGCCCTGGACTGCCGCTCGGCAGCCCGCTTGCCTGTGCGCTGATGCGTGCCGGTGTCTGAACTCTGCTGCTGGCCAGCGGCATAAGGCGCGCCGGCCCACAAAGCCAATGCCAGAATTCCCACTGCCCACCGCATTTTTACTCCCGCCATAGTGGCCCTCTGCGTTATCTATCGCTATTGATTAGGAAGGAAGCCAATACAGGAAAGGATGGATGGCGCAGGCAGACAACAGGTCTAATCGAGAGTTCTAGAACCTGAACGGTTGGTGCATTGGTGTTTCCCTGCCAGCAACAAACGGTGGCAACCGTGTGACAGGCGCGCGGTTCTGACTATATGAACCTGGTGCAGGGCCATGACCCATTCTGATTCCAACCATTTCCCCGCGTTCACCATGGTCCTGTTGATGCTGGGCTTTGTCGCCCTGGCGCTCGCGCAAAACACTCCGGCTGCCAGAACTGACCAGTCCCCCAATGCCCTGAACCAGCTTCTTCAGGGAAACGGGCGCCAGAGGATTTCACAGACCGTCACCCTGTCCAATGTTGCGGTGCAGGACACTACACAGAACGACCTCGTGTGGGTGGGAACCAGTCCTGATAGCAGCGTGCTGGTGATGCTGCAGCCTTCGGTGAATCCGATGGATGCGCAGGGCAATCCCAAGTCACTTGCGGCCGGCGACCAGGTACGCATTACAGGCCACGTGCTGCGCGCCCCCAGCACGCAAGTCCTGGAGGGCTGGGGCATTTCGCCGGCGGAGGCAGCGCGCGTGCAGCGGCAGGGCGTGATGGTGCAGGCAGTAACCCTCGAAGTAGTTGGGCGACATCGGTAAATCAAGCTGCTTTGCGCCTGCGGGCCCTTTTGGGGTGGCTTCCAAACCATTCAAATCATTCACTCTCGCCGAAAACGCTTGCATCCTTCCTTGTTTCAAGGCATCCTATATCCAGCGATTGAACGAAAAGGTTCTAAGCGCGTTCTGCCTGAAGCATTAACCTGCCGAAGCATTACCTGCCTTTAGTACTTTCTGGGTTCAGCGCAAATTCACAATTGAGAGATAGCAACACAATGGAACAAGGTACGGTTAAGTGGTTCAACGATGCCAAGGGTTACGGATTCATCAGCCGGCAGAACGGCGAAGACGTGTTCGTGCACTTCTCGGCCATCCAGTCCAGCGGTTTCCGCAGCCTGCAGGAAGGCCAGCAGGTTCAGTTCAACGTAGTAAAGGGCCAGAAGGGCTGGCAGGCTGAGAACGTTCAAGTTCTCTAAATCCTGGTGTCCCAAGGAACAGGGCGGCTGCGGCCGCCCTTTCTTTTTGCACAGCTAATCCCCGCCTTGAGGCACGGGTATGATAGGCAAATCCCCCAGAAATTCAGGTGAGGAGAGCCATGCCCAGCCGGAAATCAGCCCGCACGCACAAGCTAGAGCACCGCGATTCGGTGAAAATCGTACCCTTACACGTTCCTGATGAGGTACGCAGACCCCTGGCAGCAGCGGCCGCCGGACCGCAACTTACCTATCGCAACGGGCCACTGATTACGGCTGCGGAAGTGTTTGTGATTTTCTGGGGAACGGCCTGGCAGCAGGCGCCGCAAAGTGGACAGATTTCGCAGATTAACCAGTTTTTCGATTTTGTTCTGAGCAGCGCATTAATGGATCAGTTGGCGGAGTATAGCGTTCCCGGGCAGGCGATCGGCCACGGCAAGCGCACGGGATCGATTACGGTCACGAACCCGGATGTGCCCTCTACCATTCAAGACAGTGACATTCAGCAGTTCCTGCAGCGGCAAATCGCCAACAATTCGGTGGTGCCGCAGCCGGGCGCCAGTGTTCTCTACTTTCTGTTCTTCCCGCCGGGGGTAAAGGTGGTGCAGGGCGGCAGCGCTTCCTGCCAGGCGTTCTGCGGTTATCACAACGATTTTGGCAGCGACACCTTCTATGCCGTGATGCCCTATCCTAATTGCCAGGGCTGCACCGGGGGAATGAGCGTGTTCGACGCGCTCACCACAACTACTTCCCACGAACTATGCGAGGCCATCACTGATCCCGTGCCCGGGCAGGGCTGGTACGACGATGCGAACGGCGAAATTGGCGACATCTGCGCCTGGCAAACTAAGAAGCTGGGCAGCTACACGGTGCAATTGGAGTGGTCGAACAAGGCGAACAGCTGCGTGTGACAAAAACAGCAGGTGGCATTTAGCAATTAGCATTTGGCCGCGACGGGTGTTGCCGGACACAGTAATTGTTCAGCCTTATCGCAGGATTCTCTGCATATCTACTGTCCGGCAAAATACGAGTTCAACCCCGCATCGAAGAATTAATGGGTCTTGGAACTCAGGTGGTCTGGCTGTTCGTGCTGGCGATTCCGGTCGCCTGCATTGCCTGGACGGTCACCCACGAGGAAGTCTTCCGCGAGCCGCGGGAGTATTGTGAGCGGCAGAGTCAGGAAACGCGCAGCTATCTGCGCCGCAAATTCTTCTTCCTGTTCACCTGCGAGTACTGCTTCAGCCACTACGTGGCGGCATTTTTTATCGGCATCACGCGCTACAAGTTGCTGTATCAGGACTGGCGCGGGTACATCATCGGCGGCTTTGCCCTGGTTTGGGTAGCCAATCAGTACATGAGCCTCTACGGGCACCTGAGGCTGGATCTGAAGAAGGAGCGGGTAGAGATCAGCAAGGAGCAGAAAGAAGTGGAGTTGCGGCAAGCCCAAACGAAAGCAGAGCAGCGCCCGCGCTCTGCAGCCTGAGCTCGATGGATGAGAAATCTGTTTTGAAGATCGTTGCAGAAACTCCGGGGAACAGTACCGGTGATGGAAAAAACACAGGGGTCCCTCGACTCGCGCTCTCCTCGCTGTGCTCGGGTCGCGCTCGCTCGGGATGAAAGAATATTGGGCGCGATAATGCAGCGCTAAAGCCCTGCGCTACCCAAAAACGGGAGGGAGCCGAGGCATAAATAGTGCTTAAGCCCTGCGCCACCCAAAAGCGGGAGGGAGCTAAGGCAATAGGTAGCGCTTAGGCCCCGCCTCATCCAAAGCCTAGGCACGAGGTTGCCGAGGGCGCTGCTTACGGCCGTGTCTTCGCAATCTCTGGCGCGCCTTCCCGCGGCGGCGCTCCCAGGTGGTACTTGGTGAGCCCGTCACGCAGGAACTCAAAGCCTTCGTCGGGCGAATTCACGATCCGGAACAGGTCAACATCCTCGGGCGAGACGGTGCCTGCATCCACCATGGCATCAAAATTGATCACCCGCCGCCAGTAATCGCTCCCGTAAATGACCACCAGAATCTTCTTTGCCAGCTTGTCGGTCTGCGCCAGAGTCAGAATCTCGAATAGTTCGTCGAGCGTGCCAAACCCGCCGGGAAAAATGACCAGGGCCTTGGCCAGGTAGGCAAACCAGTACTTGCGCATGAAGAAATAGTGGAACTCGAAGTTGAGTTCCGGGCTGATGTAGCGGTTGGGCATCTGCTCGTAGGGGAGGCGGATGTTGAGTCCGATGGTCTTGCCGCCGGCCTCGCGCGCCCCCTGGTTAGCGGCTTCCATAATGCCGGGACCGCCGCCGGTGGTTACCACAAAGCGCTGGCGCTTGGCGGGAATCTGCAACGACCACTCGGTCAGCAGGTACGCCAGCCGGCGTGCGTCTTCATAAAAGCGTGCCATGTCCACGGCGGCGTGGGCCCGCTTCAGCTTCATCTGCTCTTCCGGGGGCGCAGCTTGTCGCGAGCCGGGCTTCTCCAGCACGGTCAGGGAATGCTTCGCTTCCGAGAGACTATGGAAGCGAGCTGAGCCAAAGAAGACCACCGTATCCTGGATCTGCTCCCGGCGGAAGCGGGCCAGCGGCTCGGCGTATTCGGAGAGAATGCGCAGAATGCGACCGTCAGGGCTGTTCAGGAAGCGCTTGTTTTCGTAGGCCAGAGGCGCCGGATACAGGGTAGGTTCGCTAGCCAGAAAATCTTCTTGTTTAGAGTCCTTGTGACGGTCTGACTTGTTTCTCAAATCCATTCCCCCACAGTTCAGCCGAGCGGCAGCCAGGGCCGCGGCTTTGCCGAGTCAGTCAAAAACGAAAAACAGAAATGGCCGTAAATTGGGATACAAGAGGGGCGGATGCGATTGACCTAAGTTTCGCGATAACGCACCACTTCCCAGATGCCCAGCCAGATGTCAATCAGGCCCAGGCCGCTGAAAGCCCCGCGCACGAAAGTATTGGCGGCCCAGAAACGTATCGCTGGATAATCCAGCAGCAAATTGTTTTCCGTCCATATGTGCGTCCAGGGGAGAACTATCAGGGCGATACCCAGTTCCAGGCAAATAAGCACGAAGACCAGCAATCCCAGGCGGCGGGCCCACAGCTGACCGCTGCTGAGACGACGATGCTCTGGCGATGGCGGCTCCTGTTCCGGCGCTATCGGGCCGCGTGACGACTCGCCTCCCGGCTTGTCGGCGTCATTGGCCAGGCGTCCCCAGTTCTGCCCAGCCACATCTGAATGCAAATCCACGCCGCTGTCTCCTCAGGTGGCATGCGGCGCGAAAAAACCCCCACCCGCGTCCAAGCACGCCCTCGAATATCCATTGATTTTACGACTTTAAGGCTTTGATGCGCTCGGCCACGTCGCGATAATCAATATTGGCGCCGTAGACCTCAAGGAAATGGCTTAGAGCCGCCTGTTTGTTTTGGCTGGCTTCAAAGGCGGCGGCCAACTCATAGTGAAGGGCGATACGGGAGTCTTCATCAATGTTAGGCAGTTTCAGCGCTTTTTCATACCAGCGGATGGCGGCCTGCGGGACGCCCTTTTCCAGGAAGGCCTGAGCCAGCCAGGTAAAGGCCTGCATGACGTGGGGAAATGCCTGACCGCGTTCCACAGCCTGGCAAACCTTCTGCAGTTCGCCAATGGATTCGTCGAGCAGACCCATCTCCTTGAAAGCCACGCCCAGGTTGTAGTGGGTTTCAGGATCCTCGGCCTGGCTGGGGGCGCCAGTCTCTTCCAGGCCCTCTTTGAATTCGGTAAAAATTTCTTCCAGTTCCGAATCGGCCTGCGCGGAAGCGGCACTGGATAGCGGCGAAGCGGCGGCGGCTGTAGCCATTGCCGGCATGGGCACGGCCACGGGGGCAGCAGCGCCTGCAGCGGCGGCAGCAGCCATGCGGGCCGGCGGCGACGAACTGGCTGAACCCTGTTGTGCGGCTCCGAAACCGTCGCCCAGCGCCGATTCCAGATCGGAAACCATGTCTCCCAGAACGCCGTTACTGGGAACGGGCTTGGGAACGGCCGCCGGCGCCGGTTTGGGCTTGGGCTTCGCCTTTTGCGCCCGGGCCTTCAGTTGCTCGCGAAAGCCACGCAACTCGGGCACATCCGGGTATTGCTGTTCGCACTTGGCAATGGCCGCTTCGGCTTCTTCCCAGAGCTCGTGCTGCAGGTAGAACCTGACTTCCTCCACCAAGCTGGCGATGGCTTCCGCCCGCTCTCCAGCGCCTGCGGACTTGGCCACGGAGTCGGCAATGGGCTGCGTCAGCGAGCTTTCCCACTCGCTGGAAATGTCTATTTCCCGCTGACCGCCCGCCTCTGGCCCAGTGGGTCCAGCCGCGGGCGCTGCGGGCGCGGCTGACTCTCCTGCCCGTTGCGCGTACTTCTTAGCTGCTTCCTGGTATTGCAGAGCGGAATCGTGGAAGCCGACCTTAAGGTAAACATCGTGGATTTTGCGGCAGCACTCCGCCGCCTCGCGCAGACGGCCAGCACGGAGGTAAAGCGCCGCCAGGCGCTGGTTGATGCGCAGATCGTCGGGCACCTTGGCCAGAGCCGTTTCCAGAGGTTCGACGGCCTTAGGAGCCAGGTTATAGGAGACGAAAAGGTCGGTCTCAGTGATGAGCCGTTGCACCTCGGCCGCAAGCTCCGCGCTGTAGCCCTGGTCGACTTCGGGAGCATTGATGTTCAGGTCTTCCACGGAAAGCGGGGCGGCGGTTTCACCATGCCCAGAGTCGGCGCCCACCTGCTGCACCAGCCGGTTGGCCTTCTGAGTATAAGCAGGATTGTTGGGGTCGAGGGCAGCCAGTTGCAGGTATAAGTCGCGGGCGCGGCCCATGTCGCCCGATTGCTCCGCCAAGCCGGCCAGCAGTTCCGCCACCTCCGCCAGGCGAGGCTTGTCATCCGCGCGCTCGTAAAGCTGCCGCAGCAGTTCCAGGGCAGCCACGTTGTCGCGAATGTGATCCAGGCAGGCGTGCAGATTGTCCAGCACATGGCTGGACTCTGGAGTCAGCAGCTTCTCGGCATATTGGTGATAGATCCGCAGCGCTTCCTCGTATTCGCCGGCCTTCATCAGGGCATCGGCGTAATTGGAAAGCGGGACGGCATCCTGGGTAAGGGCAAACAATTTCTTTGCCTGGGCGCCTGCTTCCGCCGTCCGCCCGGCCTGCAGATAAGCGTTGGCCAGGGAACGCAGGCCATCGGCATGATGGTCCAGTTCGGGGACGCTCTCCAGAGTTTGAATGGCGGCTTCTACATCGCCCGCCTGCAAGGCCACAGTTCCGCGCATGAGCAGGGCTTGCTTATCGGCCGGATCCAGTTGGAGCACGCGGGCCAGAACTTCTTCCGCTTCCGCCTTGCTGCCGCGGGCTTGCAGGCCCTCCGCCGTGCGCAGCAGAATTTTGCGCGCTTCGTCCCGGCGTTGCAGCCGCACATACACGTCGGCCAAGCGCACCTGCAGGCTGGTGTTTTCCGGGTCTATCTCGAGGATTTTCTGAAAAGCATGCGCCGCCTGCTCCAGGTGCCCGGAATGCAGGTACTGCTCGGCGACCATCAGGTATTGGGCCCGAGCATCATTCTGCAAGCCCTGCTGGCCGTAAAGTTCGGCCAGCTTGAGCACGGACTCGATGCTGGGCTTAAGCTTGGTCAGTTTTTTGTACATGGCGATGGCTTTGACCGTAAAGCCCTGGGAAGCGTAGGTATCGCCCACGCTCTTGAAAAAGGACACGGCTTTATCGGTCTGGCCGATGCGCGCGTAGAGGTCGCCGATGGTATTGAGGACGGTAAGGTCTTTGGGATCCGCTTTTACGACCTTCTCGTATTCCGCGATGGCATTCTGCAGCTTGCCCTGCTGAATGTGCCGTTCCGCCGCCGCCAGAACCTTCGTCTTATTGAAACCGAAGCCAAAAGCCATAGAGTCGCGGACTCCGAGCCACACAACTGCCTAATGGAGGTTTTCGGGTGAAGCTGGCGGTAAAGTACCACAGTCACCAGCGCGGCCCAATGTTACCAAGGGCACCTAAAGGTACCGGCACGTTCGGGGGGAAAGCAGCCTTTGGCATTTAGCCATTAGCACTTAGCCCTTCTACTGCAGAAGGGGTCGCTAAGTCCCCGGAAGGAGCGGTTTTGCTGATGCCGATGTGGTTCAGGGGCTAAAATGGGGAGTGCTAACTGCTAAGTGCTGCTCTTACCGGCTGTATTTATTCCTCTTCTTGTCCTCGTGCCGCTCCAGCGCGAGCTGGATAAGGCGGTGAATCAACTCGGGATAGGAGACGCCGGAGGCGGCCCACAGCTTGGGATACATGCTGATTGCGGTGAACCCGGGCATAGTGTTGATTTCATTGACATAAACCTTTTTGCTTTGGGAATCCATCAGGAAATCCACGCGCGCCAGTCCAGCGCAATCCACGGCACGAAAGGCGGTAACCGCCATTTCCTGCACCTGCTTCGTTTGCGCCTTGGTCAGCTTGGCGGGAATGATGAGTTGGGAGCCTTCTTCCAGGTACTTGGCGGCATAATCGTAAAACTCCTTGCCCGGCACCACCTCGCCAGGCAGTGAGGCCGATGGTTCGTCGTTGCCCAGCACCGAACATTCCAGTTCGCGGGCTTTGCGCTTCTTGCCCCCTACGCCCTGCTCAATCACGATTTTGCGGTCATATTCGGCCGCCAGGAGCACGGCTGGCGCCAACTCCTCACGATTGTGGGCCTTGGAGATTCCCACCGATGATCCCAAATTGGCCGGCTTAACGAATACCGGATATTTCAGTTTGCTCTCGATGAAGCGCTGCACCTTCGCCGGATCGTTTTCCCAATCGCGGCGCAGCACGGTGACGTGCTTCACGATAGACAGGCCGGCGCCGCGAAACAGCTGCTTCATGATGTCCTTGTCCATGCCCGCAGCCGAGCCCAGCACGCCGGCACCGACGTAGGCTATGTCGGCCAGCTCCAGCAGGCCCTGTATGGTGCCGTCCTCGCCAAAGGTCCCGTGCAGCACGGGGAAGACCACGTCCACCTTGATGACGTTATCGGTCCAGCGGCGGGCCAGGGCGCCATCGGGTTCGAAGGAGGTCATAGCGCCGGTGGAGGACTGCACCGGTACGGGCGGCACGACGACTGACTCCCCTTTGGCCAGCACCGCTGCGCCGGGAGTGTAGTCGGGGTCGCCTGCCCGCAGATGCCGCTCTTCGTGGCCTTTGCCAATATTGTTGCTGCGCAGGAGTTGTTCCGCGCGACCTGCCGTAACCCAACGCCCTTCCTTGGTGATGCCGATGGGAACTACCTCGTATTGCTCTTTATCAATAGCCTCAAGAACTGATGCCGCCGAGAGAAGCGACACCTCGTGTTCTCCGCTGCGCCCGCCGAAAAGAATGCCGACCCGGATTTTTTTCATGAAAAGGGAACCTGTACTCCAGTGTGAATAAGGTCGTGCTCCGAGTCAACGCTTTGAGGGTTCCCAGGAATGTACAGGAGTCTATGACCCGCGGATTTGAGAATGGAAAACTGCCGGTGA
>DATFDP010000220.1:0-3430 GCA_035252015.1 Terriglobales bacterium | reverse complement strand
TCTCGGAGTTTGGGCGGTCGACTAATGGTAGGTTGAGCCGTCTTGCGGGCGTGAGCGCAGCGGGAGCCCGCAGGCGAAATCCTGAGCGCAGCGAAGGATCTCAGAAGTAACAACTGGGCGGTCGACTAATGGTAGGTCAAGTGCCTTTGGAGCACTTTGTCTAGGTTCGAATCCTAGCCGCCCAGCCAGAAAGACCGCGGTCGGCCGTCGGCTCTCGGCCGGTACGCACAGCAGGCGGGAAAGAGCCGACGTTCTTATGGCAGCACCGACAAAAAACGAGGGTTGGCAGCGCACTTTGACTCCGGAAACGAGGCAAGCCATGGCACCGATGGCCACCGCAACCGAAAGCAAAACGCAGCAGTCCGAACCCAAGCCGGAACGCAAGCCACAGCGCGCTCGCGTAGACGATAAATTCAAGATTTTCAGCGGCACCGCCAATCCGCAACTGGCCGACGCAGTCTGCGACTTTCTCGGCATGCAGCGCGGCCAGGCGCACATCACCCGCTTTTCCGACGGCGAAGTCTATGTGCAGATCCTGGAAAACGTTCGCGGTGCGGACGTTTTTCTCATGCAATCCACCTGCTATCCGGTGGATACCCACCTGATGGAACTGCTGATCATGATCGACGCGCTCAAGCGCGCTTCCGCCCGGCGTATCACCGCCGTGGTGCCCTATTTCGGTTATGCCCGCCAGGATCGCAAGGACAAGCCGCGCGCCCCCATCTCAGCCAAGCTGGTGGCCGACCTGCTGACCACCGCCGGCGCCGATCGTGCTCTTATCGTGGACCTGCATGCGCCTCAGATTCAGGGCTTCTTCAATATCCCGGTGGATCACTTGTTCGCCTCGCCGGTGCTGGTGGACTACTTCAAGAAGCTGGCTTTGCCCGACCTGACCGTGGTTTCGCCGGATGCGGGTGGCGTGGAGCGCGCGCGCTTTTTCGCCAAAAAGGTGGATGCTCCCCTGGCCATCGTTGACAAGCGCCGCGTGGAGATGAACGTGGCTGAGATCATGCATGTGATCGGCGATGTCAACGGCCGCACCTGCTTGCTGATTGACGACCTGATTGACACGGCCGGCACGCTGGTCAAGACCGCGCGTGCTCTGAGGGAAAATGGGGCCAACAGGATTTTTGCCTGTGCGTCCCACCCCGTGCTCTCCGGGCCTGCGGTGGACAATCTGGCCAAGTCCGATATCGAGCAGGTCGTTGTCACCAATACCATCCCTCTGAGCGAGGCGGCCAGCCGGGAACCCAAAATTAAGGTGCTCTCCATCGCCGGGCTGATTGCGCGCGCAATTCAGTCCATTCACGAGGAGACATCTGTCAGCAAATTGTTCGTGTAAGGATTCAAACTTATGGCAACCGCAACCAAAGAAAGCAACGTACTGGAAGCCAAGCCGCGTCAGAGCGGCGGCAAAAACGAGGCCCGGCGCGTGCGCCGCAGCGGCCTGGTGCCGGGAGTGGTTTACGGCGCCAAGAAGGAACCGATCGCGGTGGCGCTCGATCCTAAGCAGATTGCGCGTATTCTGCAGTCGGCTACCGGCCACAACACCATTTTCGACCTGGCCCTGGACGGCCAGCGCACTCGCGCCATGATTGTGGACTGGCAGCATGAGCCCATCAAAGGTTCCCTGCTGCACGTGGACTTGAAGCGTATCGCCATGGACCAGAAGCTGCAGGTCCGCGTGCCCATCGTGCTCAAGGGCGAGGCCGCCGGCGTAAAGCAGCAGGGCGGAATTCTGGAGCAGGTGACGCGCGAGGTCGAACTGGAGTGCTTGCCGGAAGACATCCCCAGTTCCATCGAGGCGGACGTGACCGAACTGGTGTTCGGCAAAGTATTGCGCGTCGCCGACCTGCAGCACAGCGGCAAACTCAAGTTCCTAAGCGACCCCAACCAGCCGGTGGCGCACATCATTTCCGTTAAGGAAGAAGTGGCGCCGACTCCGGAAGCGGCCGCGGCCGAAGCTGCCGCCGCTCCCGCCGAGCCCGAAGTCATCAAGAAGGGCAAGCAGGAGGTCGAGGAAGAGGGCGCCGAGGCTGCTCCGGCCGAGAAGGCCGAAAAGCCCGAGAAGGCCGAGAAGAAGGAAAAGAAAGAGAAGTGACGTGCGGTTGTGGCGCGGGCGTTTTGGGACCGTTTCAAAGTTTCGCAGGTTTCAAGGTTTCTGTTCATGCGCTCGGCCACAGAAAACCTCGAAACATTGAAACTTTGAAACCTTAAAACTTGGTAAAAGGCAAGGTGACGGGTAACGCGTGAAACTGATCGTCGGGCTCGGCAATCCGGGCATCGAATACCAGTTCACGCCCCATAACCTCGGGTTCCTGACCGTTGACCGGTTGGCCGAACGCTGGCGGGTCGAGATCAAGAATCGGTACTGCCAGGCCCTGACGGCGCGCACGGTTGTTAGCGAGCACGAGGTGCTGCTGGCTAAGCCCGAGACGTACATGAACCTGAGCGGCCTGGCGGTGCGGGAATTGCTGGAAGAGTACGAACTCAGGCCCGAGCAGGACCTGATCGTGATTTACGACGAATTGGACCTGCCTTTCGGCGCGATTCGCATCCGTCCTCGGGGAGGCACCGCGGGCCACAACGGGATGGAATCCATTGTGGGCGCTCTGGGCACGGAAGAGTTCCTGCGCGTCCGTCTGGGCATCGCGCCGGAGCGCAAGGTGGCGGACGGAGCGCGTTATGTGCTGGCCCAGTTTCGCCGCTCGCAGTACAAAGCGGTGGACCAGATTCTGGATATGGCCGCGGATGCGGTAGAGGCAATTCTGCAAGAGGGCGCGGCGGCGGCCATGAACCGCTTCAACCGTAAGCCCGAAACAGAAACGTAGCGCCGCCGTCCCGGCGGCCCAATTGGCGGGCGAGACGCCCGCCTCATGCCAGCCCGAGGCCGGCGCTACAGGTTTGGAGAAAATATGCAACGTACTTATGAAGTGATGTTTATTGTCCGGCCCGACATGGGCGAAGAAGACGTGGAGAAGCTGGTGTCCACGCTGGAGTCGCAGGTGTCCGCTGCCGGCGGAACTGTTAAAAATGTGGAACGAATGGGTAAGCGCCGTCTCGCCTACGTGGTGCGCGGTTTTCAGGACGGCATGTACGTGCTGTTTACCGTCGAGGGTGGCGGCGACGCCATTCATGAAATGGAACGGCGCCTGCGTGTCACCGAGCCGGTGATCAAGTTTCTTACGGTGCGCGTGGATAAGGAACAGGCACGCCTGGCCAAGCTGAAAGAGCGCCGCAAGGCGCCTCCACCCCCGCCCGAAACCGGCGGCGAGCCCGCGGCAGTAACGGCATAAACAGCTTCAAAGTTTCGAGTGTCAAGTTTCACAACTTTCGTTCTACCCAAACTCGAAACTGGAACTCGAAACTCAGATTTTAAGGAGCAACATGGCAGACGAAACTCAAAGACATGTAACAGCGGAGGCTCCCG
>DATFDP010000219.1:0-10475 GCA_035252015.1 Terriglobales bacterium | reverse complement strand
CATCATGTTGAACCTCCGGCTGGGCAAGACCTTTGAATTCGGCGCTCTGGAAGGATCAAATGCAACTGCCCGCCAGGGCAAGCCCCGGTCCGAGCACCGGCGCTACTCACTTTCATTCTCTGCCCACCTTCGCAACATCCTGAACCACAACAATCCCGGGCCCGTGATCGGCGACATCACCTCACCATTTTTCGGCCGTGCCAACCAGAGCGCCGGCTCCAAACACCTGGGAGGCACGGGATTCCTGGAATCGGCCAATAACCGGCGTTTAGAAATTCAGACCAAATTTACGTTCTAGGAGTTCGCAGCGGAGGTTACTGCCAGTTGCAATCGTCTGTCCCGCGAATGTAACCTTGCCTGACTCCCGCATGGCTTCTCCTTCTTCTAGCAGTGCACGGACCACTTCCGTCAATGCCTTCCTGCTCATGGCCCTGTGGTGGGGCTTGCTGACCGGCTTGGGTGAGGGCTATCTGCTGAATTCCTACATCTGGCGTGACCTCATGCGCGCCGGAGTGGAAATCGAACCGCTCCTGTTCCTGGGGCTGGCGCTGCTCGTAGTTGTCTTCCGGCGCGGTCGCACGTTCAGCCACGACGATGTGGTGCGCTCCACTTTTTTGTTTTCCGGGCTGACGCTGTTTGCCAGCCTGAGCCGCTCGCCCTTCGCTTTCCCAACTGTCATCATTGATCTTCTTATTGCGGTAGCGGGCGCCTCCCTGCTAGCGTTCGCGTGGTTCCTGCACGAGCCTTTTCTGCTTCGCTGGCAAAAGCGTACCCTGCCCATCCTGCTGGTGCTGGCGCTATGGTGCCTGATTGCCTTTCCCATCAAGCAGCGGCTCCATGAGCGCCGCGAAACCGCAAAGCTGCCCGCCGCTTCCGCCCGCGCGCCTAACGTCCTGGTTATCGTTGTGGACACGCTGCGCGCCGACCATCTTTCCACCTACGGGTACTCGCGGCCCACCAGCCCGCACCTGTCCCAACTGGCCGCTCAAGGCACAATGTTCGAGGACGCCATCTCCCCTTCCTCCTGGACTTTGCCGGTTCATGCCTCCCTTCTCACCGGCCTCTATCCCGACGCCCACCACGTGGACAACGACGGCGCTCTGCTCGGCTGGGACTATCCCGTTCTCGGCGACGAATTCATGGCCCGCGGCTATCGTACCGCCGCCTTCTCCGCCAACACGCTGCTGTTCTGCCGCCGCCGTGGCTTTGGCCGCGGCTTTATTCATTTCGAGGATGACTTCCAGTCCCTGGGTAGCACCTTCGCCCAGACTTTCTACGGCGATCTAATCAAGCACCTGCTTTTCCGGTTGAAACTGAAGCGCGACCTCTTTGGCCGGCGTAGCGCCGCGCAAATTAACCAGCATGCTCTGCGCTGGATTGACCGAGGGCGCCAGCCTTTTTTCCTTTTCCTCAATTACATGGATGTCCACGATCCCTACCGCCCGCCTGAACCCTACCTGCATCGCTACACAAACATGCGTCACCCGGGCAGCCGCGCTTCCGAACATTGGGACTGGTTTGAGCACCTGAGCCCGCAACAGCGGCAGGGCGCGGTAGATGCCTACGATGGCGCCATCAATTATGTAGACGACCAGATCCATCAACTCATGCAGGATCTTCGACAGCGCGGCTTGGATCGCAACACTCTGGTCGTCATCACCTCTGACCACGGTGAAAGTTTCGGCGAGCACGGCCTGATGACTCACGGCAACGCCCTTTACCGCGAACTCATCCATGTGCCCGTCATTCTGTGGCAACCGGTCAAAATCCCTGCGGGCGAGAAAATCGGTGCTCCCGTGAGCCTCACCTCTCTGCCGGCCACTTTGCTGGAAGAAACGGGGGAAACACCCCACCCTCATTTCCCCGAACCTTCGCTGGCAGGCCTCTGGAGCGGCGGCAGAGCAGAATCTTCTGCCCACAGTCCAATTTCGGAACTGGCGCAGCTGAATTGGAGTCCCACATTTCCCGATTACTACGGACCCATGGAATCCATCAGCACCGAGCACTGGCACTACATTCACGGCGGCAAATACGGCGACGAGCTGTTTCCCTGCTGCGCCGACCAACCGGAGCAGCTCAACCTCGCCGGCACGATTATCGGCCGGGAAGTGACCCGGCTCTTTAAGAGCGAGTTGGCCGTGCGCGCGGTCGGCGGCCTTCCTGGAGCTGCGGGCCCGTTCGCTCCTGACCCTGATCTGCGGGCAACTTATCAGCTCGATTTTGAGCCTTCACAGCTGGCTCTTGCCGACTTCGACAATGATGGCCATGTCGACATTCTGGTGAGCGGTCGGAAAAAGAATGAGATTGCTCTGCTCTTGGGTGACGGCAAGGGCGGCTTTCGGCCGGCCACGAGAATTCGCGGCATCCTTGCTGACTTCATTGCGCGGCGTATGGCCGGAGCTCATCTGCGCCTGGCGGATTGCCGCGGCATGTCGCCGCCGTCATCCTGCGCTCTGGCTCTCGCCGGCAACCCACTGCAGGCGGGCTCCTCTGCCATTTCGCTACAGGCACAGCTTACCGACGTGAACGGTGATGGTCTGGAGGACGTGCTGCTGGCGAGTGCACCAGGGAAGAAACCTGCCTGGCTGCGGGCCGATGGCCAAGGCAGGTTCTATGTGATGACCGGGGGACCCGATACGGTCAAGCAATCGAAGAAGCCCTCCATAACCCTGGCCCGCGGAGACATTGATGGCAATGGATTGGAAGATCTGGCCTTCCCCGATCAGGCCCAGGATACCGTGGTCTTCCTTCTCGCCACCCAACCGGGAGTCTTCCGCAAGGCCACATTCCACTTCACCGATCGTCCCACTGCAATCCGTCTGGTTGATCTCAACCATGATGGGAAGGCTGACTTGGTGGCAATCAACCGGAAGAACAAGTCTGTGACCGTCATGACCAGCCTTTAACCCGGTGCCGCCGCCCTACTCTTTCCTTGACAAGCCCTTTAGCTATATAAGTTATAAGGTATGAGAGCAGCCGGTTTTGCCACTGGCAACTTATTCCTAAGGAGCACTATTTCATGAGCACGCCCAGCAGAAGAAGCGAACTGCGCCGCCGCCGCGCTCGCAAAGAGAAAGTTAGCTTGCTGCGCAAACGCTTTGGCGCCGCGAATTCCGAATCGGACCGCGACCGCATTCTGGAGAAAGTAAAGAAGGTGGCCCCCACCATCACCCCTGATCAGTTCAGCAAACCCGCCGCCGGCAGCAAAGCGTCCTAGCGCCCGCGTCTCACCGGCTGTGTCGGGAGCAGCGCGAAAACAAAAAGGCCGGCCACATGGCCGCCCCTTCCTTCAAAAAATCCACCCTACTTCTTGGGCGCGATCGAATCCTTCACCGCCTTGGCCAAGTAAAACTTCGCCGTGGTCTTGGCAGGAATCTTGATGGGTTCGCCCGTCTGCGGGTTGCGGCCCATGCGCGCCTTCCGGTTTACCTTCTTCAGGCGGCCCAGTCCGGGCAGAACGAATACACCGTTCTTCTTCGTTTCTTTTATAGCAGTATCGGTCAGCGTCTGAAGAAACGCCGCCGCGGACTTATTGTTGGTTTCTAATTTTTCGGCCAGGTGACGCACCAGTTGTGTCTTGGTCATGCCTGCTGCCATGATTCCCTCCTTGAATTGAACGCAGAAATTGCTTGTTTCCCGCTATCCTATACCAGCGCTCCTGTGGAAAAGAAGCGTTCGACCCTCATTTTATGCGGTTTTTTTCGCCTCCATGCTCGATTTTGCACTAAAAATGGGGTCTTTAGGCCAGTCCGGCCCAAAATGGGCGCATGGTTAGCGGCTGCAGAGAGGGTCGCACGCCTTGGACCCCAGGACTCCGACCTCCCGGCGGGAGATCACTGCCGGATGTAATAATGAGTTCAGGAGACCTGGATTCGTGAGTTGCGCCCTCTGCCACACCCGCAAAGAGAAACGGTTTTGCCCCGCCCTGCATGACCGCATCTGCTCCCAGTGCTGCGGCGAAGCCCGCGAAGTCACCATTGATTGCCCCAGTGACTGTGTTTACCTGCAGCAGGCCCGCGAGCACGAGAAGCCACGTTCAGCCGAGGAACTTGATCCCGACGCGCTCTTTCCCCAGGTCGAAGTCCCGCGGCAGTTTGTCTACGAAAATGAACACCTGCTGGTGGGCTTGAGTTTTGCCCTCGTTAAGGCCGCCCGCGCCGATCGCAGCCTGAACGACCAGGACCTGATCGCTGCGCTCTCCGCTGCCGCCCGCACTTACGAAACTCTGGCCAACTCCGGCCTGCACTACGCGGTTTCGCCCGGCAGCCTGGGCCAGCAGGCGGTGGTGGCTGAACTGGAAAAAACATTGAAGGAGTACCGCGAAATCGAGCAGAAGCACCGCGGCTTCAGCAGCCTTCGCGACTCCGACGTGTTGCGCGCCCTGGTTTTCCTGGTGCGCATGGCCCATGCCCGCACTTCCGGCCGGCCCAAATCGCGCGCCCTCATTGATTCTCTTTTTGCGCAGTTCCCGGAAAAGGACTCGCTGATTGAAGCTCCCCAGAACGTGCCCAGCCGCATCATCATGCCCTGAAGGCACTCAGCTTTCAGCTTTTAGTTTGCCGCTTTCCGCTTTGAGTCCCCTACCCTTTTGAATGTCATCCTGAGCGAGCGTGAGCGGAGCTTGCGAGGAGCAGCAAGTTATCTATGAGCTGGCGAACCTCGTCTACAAAGCCGCGCTTTGGACGCCTTCGCGAACGCTCCAGGGATTATTGCAGCACCCACGGTTTCTCCGCGTTCATCCGTTGGCTAGGAAGTTCTGCCCCTCCGCGGCGAGGAAAGTTTCCGCACTACCGGCGGCCCGGCGGGCAATGCTTCACGCAACTCGCGGATGGTGCGCTTGAACACTGGATGCCGCTGTTCGGGTGCGATCTCGGCTAATGGCTCCAGCACAAACCGCCGCTCATGCAGTGCCGGGTGCGGAACGGTCAGCCCAGCCGTATCAACAATCGAATTCCCAAACAGCAAAATGTCCAAATCAATCACCCTCGGGCCCTTGGGCTGAGCGCGCTGCCGTCCCATCGCCTTTTCGATGCCCTGCAGCCCTGCCAAAAACTGCTTCGGCATCTTTTCCGTCTGCAGGGCCACGGCGCAGTTCAGGAACCAAGGCTGCCGTGCGAACTCCACGGGCTCAGTTTCGTAAAAGGAGGATACGGCCACCACCTCGCCCAAAGCTATCAGGCGCTCAATGGCAGCCCGCAGGTTCGCTTGCCGGTCTCCCAGGTTGGAGCCGAGCGAAAGATAAACCAGCTTGCGCACGCCAGCATCCTTGCAGACTTCTCCCAGCCAATTCAAGCCTAGGCCCGAAGTAACGACAAAAAAGGGTTTTCTGAACCCCGACTTTCGTTACTTTCTGGTGTCCGGCCTGCTCGCTAAGATCATGAAGTATGACCCTGGAAGCGCTGCTCGTGTCCCGCGATCCTGAGACTCTCCGCGTTCTTCGCTCCGCATTGGGCAAACTGGATATCAGCGTGGAAGTGTGTACCGGAACCGAGCCGGCTAGCGAGATACTGTCGGCGAAAAAGTTCGACGCTATCATTGTTGACTGCGACGATATGCACGGTGGTATCGGCGTGCTCCAGCAGGTGCGCAAGGAACGCAGCAACAAAACCAGCGTCACTTTCGCTATTCTCAACGGCATCACCGATGTGCGCACTGTCTTCCAGATGGGCGCCGGCTTTGTGCTGCAGAAACCCATCACCACCATCAATGCGCTGCGCTCTTTCCACGCCGCCTATGGCCTGATGCACCGCGAGCGCCGCCGCTATTTTCGCCTGCCCGTGGACATTGCTGTCACCCTTACATTCGGTCGCGCGCAGGAGATGAAGGTGATAGCCAGCAATCTCAGCGAAGGCGGCATGGCCATCGAGGCGGCTACAGCGCTCCCCCCCGACGTGGCTCGGGTTAAGTTCTCATTGCCTGGCACGGACATTACGCTTTCGCCCAAGGCCGAACTGGCGTGGAGCGATGCTTCTGGACGCGGCGGCGTCCGCTTTCTTGAGCTCACTCCGACCGCCCGCGAGCAGTTGGAAAATTGGCTGCTGCAGAAAATGGAGCAGCGCGAACCCGGCGTGCACCCCTCCGTTCGCGCCTAAGATCATCCTCGCAAAGGACACGCAGGAACACTTACAGACTTCAGAAGTTCCACCACATCGTTTAGAAGCTTTGCCCTACGACGCCTCGGCTGTGCGCAACTTATTCCCACTCATTCGAACCCAGCGGATGCAGCCACAAAAGCGGCGCCAGAGTGTAGCCCACCGCGTAAGCCGTGGGAACACAGTGCAACGAATCGTAGCCTCAGCGGGGCGGAAGGTTGGTTACAAACCAGGCTGATTATGGAAGCTGATGATTTTCGGTTTACTGGATAGCTGGCACAAAGACTCAGAAAACCTTTGTGTCCCTTCGTGGCTTTGCGGTGAAACGTTTTCGTCTTTAGCCCGCGCCGGCGGTGAACGCACCTTCCGCCGCAGCCTCGCGCTCCGGCCTGGCGCCTTCTTCCCCGTGCGTCTCTTCCCATAGAGTCGGATCTTTCAGCAGGCGGGAGACCAGGGCAGTGTGCATGGCGTGCCCGGCGCGGTCCGCAACCACCGAGCCCAAAATCTGTTTGCCCAGCAGGGCCAGGTCGCCGATCAGGTCCAGCACCTTGTGCCGCACAAACTCGTCGCTAAAGCGCAGGGGCGGGTTTTCGATGCTCGTCTGGGTAAGCACAATGCAGTTGTCCAGCGAAGCTCCTCGGATCAGCCCCTGGTTGCGCATCGCCTCCTCTTCCTGGCGCGATCCAAAAGTGCGTGCCGGAGCTATCTCCTTCACGTATTGCCCGTCGGAGAGTTCCACCTGGAAGACCTCGCGACCCACCAGTGGGTGCGGAAAGTTAATGCTGTAGGAAACGCAATAGCGGTTGCCGGGATAGACGGCAATGAACTTGTTGCCCTCGCGCAACTCCAGCTTCTTGCGGATGCGCAGGTAAGTGCGCGGACGCCGCTGCTGCCGGATCCCGGCCGTCTCGATCATCTCCACGAAATGCCGCGCGCTGCCGTCCAGGATGGGCAATTCCAGGTTATCCAGCTCCACAATCGCATTATCAATTCCCATCCCGATGAAAGCGGAAAGCAGGTGCTCAGTGGTCGAAATGAGCACGCCTTTTTTCATCAGGCTGGTGGCATAACTGACCCGGGCCACATTGCGGCTGCTGGCCTCCACGCCGAAGCCATCCAGGTCTGTTCGCTTGAAGACGATCCCACTCCCCGCACTCGCAGGGAGGAGGCGGAGGGTGACGGGGGCGCCGCTGTGCAGGCCCACGCCGCGGCATTCCACTGGCTTGCGGATTGTCTGTTCTTGCGGCAAAAGTGTTTTTGTCTAGGTGGTTTGAGATGAGTAGATTACAGCCGCGGTTGCAACTCTGTCTGTGGTAAAAAAGCCACACGACGTGGCTACAGAGAGGCAGGAATCAGGAATTGTACAGGCTGAAAAATCGCGCAAAAAAGGCGTTTTGACCCGGTTTTTAGGCGTTTTGAGGCCGTTCTGGCTTTTTCCTGATTTGCCGTCAGTTTCGATGGTAAGTTGTTGTCATGACAGGCTTAGCAGGCGTTTCGCTCTCGCTGGAAGGCCGGGTAGCGTTGATAACCGGTGGCTCGCGCGGAATTGGCGCAAGCACCGTAAAAATGTTCGTCTCCGCAGGGGCAAAAGTTGCCTTTAATTACCAAAGAGCGAAGGCGGAAGCAGAGGAAATCGTGCAGCAATGCGGACCGGAGAACTGCCTGGCGGTGGCCTGCGACCTGAGTGGCGCCCATCCGGCTGCTGAGTTGGTAGCGGCCACGGTAGGCCGCTTTGGACGCCTGGACATACTGGTTGCGAACCACGGGATATGGGTAGCAGATGCCGTCCCCATAGAGCGGATGAGCGACGAGCAATGGCGGCGTACCCAGGCCATTGATCTGGATAGTGTTTTTGGTTTGATCAAGTACGCGGTGGGGCAAATGAAGAAGCAGAAGAAGCTGCACCCGGCCACCGGCAACATTGTGTTGGTAAGTTCCACCGCCGGGCAGCGAGGGGAAGCCTTCCATTGCGACTATGCGGCCGCCAAGGGGGCGCTGATCAGTATGGTGAAGGGTCTCTCCACCGAACTGGCGCCAGCTGGCATCAACGTCAACTGCGTTGCGCCCGGCTGGGTGGAAACCGACATGTCGAAGCAAACCTTGAGCGATCCGGTTAGCCGGGAAGCGATTTTTTCTGTGATTCCGCTACAGCGCGTGGGACGGCCCGAGGAAGTGGCAGCGCCTATCCTGTTCCTGTGCACTGAGCATGCAGGCTTTATTACGGGAGAGGTGTTCAACGTCAACGGGGGCGCGGTGCTGGTAGGCTAGACAGTAAGCATGGAGCGAGGTTTCGGTGAGCAAACGACGTTGGATGCAATGAGCATCTTTCAGCTAAGCACCTAGCAATTAGCATTTGGCAAGTAGCACTTAGCAATTAGTAGTTAGCATTTAGCCAGCAGCGGTCAATGCTGGTAGCCCGCCGGCCGCTCCATGAGCAAATTGGCTCGTTTCAGCGAAACATATGTCTATAGGCCCGAAACTCGCAATTAAACTGCTAACCGCAATTCTTCTACTCTGCGTGGTGGCGCTGGCGCAAACGGTACCTTCACCACAGGCTTCTACCTCTTCGTCGACACAGGCGGCGCCGCAGGACGAGAACGTGCGCAAAGCCCGGGCGCTGATTGACCAGATGATCCAGGCGCTGGGCGGGCAGGCGTGGCTTAACGTGAGTGACATGAGAGAGCAAGGCCGAACCTGGAGCATTTACCACGACCAGCCCACGGGAACGGCGGAGTTCTGGCTGTTCTGGAAGTATCCGGACAAAGAGCGGGTGGAACTCACCAAGAAACGGAACTGGATCATCATCAACAACGGCGACCAGGGATTTGAGATCACCTTCCGCGGCACAGCGCCCGAGGACCAGAAGGCGCTCGCGGACTACAATCGGCGGCGCAAGTATTCGCTGGTATGGGCGCTGCGCCGCTGGCTGAACGAACCGGGAGTGGCCCTGTTCTATGAAGGCCAGGTGGTGGCGGCGCAAAAGCAGGCGGAGCAGGTGACCATCATGAATGCGCAGAACGAAGCGGTGACGATTGATGTGGACTTCGAATCGCACCTGCCCATCAAGAAATCGTTTGTGTGGCGCGACGCCGAGCGCTACCGCAACGAGGAAGTTGAGATTTACGACAACTACAAGATGATCCAGGGAGTGGCCACGCCCTTGAGCATCACCCGCTTCCATAATGGGGACATGGTGAACCAGCGTTTTATCACTGACGCTTCCTACAACCAGAACCTGGCGGACAGCATGTTCCAGGCCAATGTGACCTGGAATCCGCATGACATGCCACGGCCGAAGAAGCGTTGAGGCGCACGAAGACTTTCCCACGCCACTTCACTTGTAAAAGCACATGCCAGCAGGATTAAGATGGCAGCGAAACCGGAACTACGTCTTCTCGCATCCGGGACACTGGCTGTAATACGAGTTCCCTTTGTAATCCAGCTCCTTTAAGCCCGCGCGCGACGTGTAGTAGCCGTGAATGGTTTCGTGGCGCAGAAGATCGTAAAACCGGCGGAGTGCAGTCTCCTGCGGCGCCTGGCTCATTTC
Organism: Terriglobales bacterium; assembly: GCA_035252015.1. Lineage (GTDB taxonomy): Bacteria > Acidobacteriota > Terriglobia > Terriglobales > Acidobacteriaceae > JAICWP01. The sequence continues at coordinate 836 of DATFDP010000219.1, read as the reverse complement.
TCGAACCAAATCCACCTGCTGGGGAGGCGATAGTGCGAGGAATGGGCGGCCGAGCTTTTGTGCGCGCTCGTCCAGAGCAGCCAGTCCGGCGCGGGGGATGGCTTGGGGGTCGCTGGTTTCCAGTTCCACTACGCGCGCTTCGCCGTAATAAGCCACTGCCAGCGCGCGGTGCAGCGGATCGAGGCGGCGAGCGGCATCGCGCACGTCCGCCGCGCTTTGAAAACGGAGATCCAGCCATTCAGCGGTTTCGGCCAGCGTTCCCTCATCTACCTTGCCCAGAAGAATTGCAACCAGCCGCGTCACCACTCGAAACTCGTCTGCAGAAAAGAACTGCGGCTGGTAGGTCCCTTGCCGAGGCTGAACGTAATCGGTTTCGCTGCCGGGCGGAATCGCGGGCGCGCGCTGCGCAGAAAGAGCATGCATCAGGTGCCGCGGCGAGGGCTCGTAGAGACCGGGCGGCAGGGCCGTAACAGCTAGTCCTTCCGCGGCTGCGAGCGTTGTGGCTAGTTCCGGCACGAGGCCGGCAACTCCCGCTAGCGCGGTGATCTCGCCCAAACGCAGCAGCCACTCGCGGCGGGTCAACTCATCGCCGGCATGTTCCGCGGGTTTGTTATCGTCGTGCTTCACAATTCTCCCCGGCGCGACGCTTGCGCAATGTATTCGCCCACGCGCGCGGAAATGGCCATGATGGTCAGCGTGGGCTCGTAGCAGCCCTGGGTGACGAACACCGCGCCATCGCTGACGAACACGTTGCGCACGCCGTGCACCTTGCAGTTGCCGTCCACCACGCTGGTCTTGGGATCGTTGCCCATGCGCGCCGTGCCGCACTCGTGGAT
>DATFDP010000218.1:0-32181 GCA_035252015.1 Terriglobales bacterium | reverse complement strand
GATTTGAGCGACCTCGGCGAGTACAGAGGGACCTTTGATTTCGGCACGGTTACTAAGATCAGCAAGTGGCTGGGATGGCAGAACTCAGTGAGCGACGTATACGTAACCAACCCGCCGCTGGGGAAGAAAAAGAACGACATTATTCTGACCACCGGTTTGAATATCTCGTTCACGCGGCCGACGGAGTCCGGGAAGTAGGACAAGCGCCGCTTTCAGTCCGGGCAGTTCAGGGGATGACTGCTTCGTTTGTTCTCAGCGCCTAAAGGCGCGTTTCAGTTGGAACTTGATCGGCATGACTGAAGTCATGGCCTGATACGAACTGGGAACTAGAGAACCGAGAAGTGACAACTGCTTTACTTCACTACGCCGCGCTGGGCCACGCTGATGTTGTCGCGGGTGGTATTTTTCACCGCGTACATCATCTCGTCGGCCTGACGGATGATGTCGTGCGCGGTCTGCGCGTCAGCCGGGAAAGTAGCCAATCCCATGCTGGCGCGGACATTCAGATTCAGCCCTTCGGGAGCACAGAAGGCGCTGCCGCGGAACAGGTCGCGCAACCGCTTGGCCACGATCAGGGCCTGGTCCTTGCCGGTTTGCGGCAGCAGGACAACGAATTCGTCGCCGCCGTAGCGAAAGGCGGAATCAATCAGCCGCAGGTTTTCCTTAACCGCATTGCCGACCTCGGCCAGTAGTTTGCTGCCCACCAGGTGTCCGTGCGTATCGTTCACCTGCTTGAAGTGGTCCAGGTCAATGAACAACACCGTGAATTCGTGCCCGAAGCGCGCTGAGCGGTAGACCTCGGCGTCCAGCATCTGGTAGAGGTGGCGGGCGTTGTACAGGCCGGTGCAGTCGTCAGTGATGGTGAGTTCCTGGATCTTCTCGACCGCCTTGGCATTGTCAATGGCGATGGCGGCGTAGTCGCACAGGGCCTGCAGGAAGAAGAGTTCGTTTTCGCCGAAGCCCTCCATGTTGACGTTAATCAATTGAATAACAGCCAGCACTCGATGCTTCGAGCGCAGTGGGAGGCAGATGATGGAGCGCGTCTCCCATTTAGTCATTTCGTCAACCCGGCGAGCGAAGCGCTGGTCGTTGTAGACGTCAGGAACAACCAAGCCTTCGCCATGGCGGGCGACCCAGCCGGCAATCCCTTCGCCGACCTTAAGCCGCATGTCTTTAAGACTTTGGGCGGCATCCCCGACGGCTATGGCGAAGTACAATTCGTCGCGCTCCTCGTCCACCATGAGCAGCGACCAGGTATCCGGGCGAAAGTATTCCGCCATCTTTTCCATGATGGTTTGCAGGATGGAATCGAGGTCCAGGGACGAGGTCAGGGCCTTGGCCACATCATGAAAAATGCTGAGTTCCTGGAGATAGCGCTTCCGCTCGGTGCCCGTGGCCTCGGTCATCACAGCTTCCTCAAGAGCTTGCAAAGGGGGTGGGCGTATTATAGGCAGCGGTTCTGCGCAGGGGCAAGAAACCTTTGTAACCCCGCATCCTAGCTGCCAATCAGTGCGCTGCCGGGGTTCGCTGCGGCCCGTTTCGACGCCCAAAAGTCTCCATCCGCTGAACGTGCCATTGCCCCGGCGCGGCGCGCTCTGTTACCCTCAAACAGCCTGTTTTCCCAGACAGGTCCGCCATGGGATGCTAACCCCATTAATACCCACCTGATAAGGAGATTGTACCGTGCCTTCTAGAAAGCGCTATTTGTTCACCTCGGAATCGGTCACCGAGGGGCATCCGGACAAGATTGCCGACCAGATTTCTGACGCGATTCTTGATGCCTGTCTGGCGGAGGATCCCCATAGCCGCGTGGCCTGCGAGACCTTGGTGACGACCGGCCTGGCCTTTATCGCCGGTGAGATTACCACCAACGCCTATGTGGATTTTCCCTCCATTGTGCGGGGCACCGTTAGCGCGGTTGGCTATACCGATGCTACTTACGGCTACGATTGCAATACATGCGCGGTAATCTCCTCGATTCACGAACAGTCGCCTGATATTGCCCAGGGCGTTGACCCCGGAGGCGCCGGTGACCAAGGCATGATGTTCGGCTATGCCACGAACGAAAATGATCAACTCATGCCGACGCCCATCATGCTGGCCCACAAGCTGACCCACCGCCTATCGGAAGTGCGCAAGAGCGGGGAATTGGAGTGGCTGCGGCCAGATGGCAAGTCGCAGGTCACGGTGGAATACGACGAGAACCACAAGCCCATGCGGGTGGATGCTGTGGTCATTTCCACCCAGCACTCCGAATTGGTGGACAACAACAAGATCCGCACTGATGTTCTCAAGCACGTCATCCAGGCCGTAATTCCCAGTCACATGCTCGACGCCGACACCAAGTACCACATCAATCCCACTGGGCGCTTTGTGGTGGGTGGCCCGATGGGCGATACCGGCCTGACCGGACGCAAGATAATTGTCGACACCTACGGTGGCATGGGGCGTCACGGCGGCGGCTGTTTCAGCGGCAAGGACCCGACGAAGGTAGACCGTTCCGCCTGCTACATGGCGCGTTACGTCGCCAAGAACGTGGTGGCCGCCGGCTTGGCGGAGCGCTGCGAGGTGCAGGTTGCTTATGCCATCGGCGTAGCCGAACCGGTCAGCGTGCTTGTGGATACTTTCGGAACCGGCAAAGTTGGCCCGGAAATCCTGCAGGAGTTAGTGCGCGCCAATTTCGACCTGACGCCCAAAGGCATCATCAGCTCGCTCAATCTGCGGCGGCCCATCTTCAAGAAGACAGCCGCTTATGGCCATTTTGGCCGGCCGGATCCTGATTTCACCTGGGAGCGCACGGACAAGGCCGCCAAGCTGCGCAGCCAAGCCAGTTTAGGCGAGACCCGCGAGCCGGCTCACGCCGTGAAGAAGTAAGAGCGAAGAAGCTGTGGGGCGCTTCACCGCGCCCCTTCTATTCCCCTGGCCTTTCCTTTATCCTGATGAGCGTGATGTTATGTGGGCAGGATTACGCCCATTAAATCCCGACCGGATTGGTTTAATTCATAGTTGTAGGTAAGGAGCTTATGTCTACTACACCCACTTCCGTCCCCTGCGATATTAAGAATATTGAATTGGCCGAGCTTGGACGCAAGCGCCTGGATTTTGCCAACCAGTCCATGAAGGTGCTGCAGATTATCCGCAAGGAATTTATCAAGAACCAGCCGCTGAAGGGCATCCGCATCTCCGCCTGCCTGCATGTGACCGCGGAAACCGGCAACTTGGCGGTTTGCCTGCGCGATGGCGGGGCTGAGGTTTCCCTCTGTGCCTCGAACCCGCTCTCTACACAGGACGACGTGGCGGCGTGCCTGGTGCGCGACTTCAGCATTCCCGTTTTTGCCATCAAGGGCGAGGACAATGAGACCTACTACAGCCACATCACCTCAGCCCTCGACCACAAGCCGCACATCACCATGGACGACGGCGCGGACCTGGTGACCTGCGTTTTGACCAAGCGCCTGGACGTGGCCGATACCATCATCGGCGGGACAGAAGAGACCACCACGGGCGTGATCCGGCTGCGCGCTATGGCCAAGGAAGGCGTGCTGCGCTATCCCATCATTGCGGTGAATGACGCCGCCACCAAGCACCTGTTCGACAATCGCTACGGCACCGGCCAATCCACCGTGGACGGCGTGATCCGCGCCACCAACATCCTGCTGGCGGGCAGCAAGTTCGTGGTTGCCGGCTATGGCTGGTGCGGGCGCGGATTGGCCATGCGCGCGCGCGGCATGGGTGCCGAAGTCATTGTCACCGAGATTGATCCCACTCGCGCCCTAGAAGCGGTGATGGATGGATTCCGCGTGATGTCCATGGTGGAAGCGGCCAAGCTGGGGGATGTGTTCGTGACCGTGACCGGCGACAAGAGCGTGTTGGCCAAGGAGCACTTCGAGCTGATGAAGGACGGCGCCATTGTGGCCAACTCCGGCCACTTCAATGTGGAAATTGATATTCCGGCGCTGGAGCGCATGTCATCGTCGAAGCGCACTACGCGGCCATTCGTGGAGGAGTATTCGCTGAAAGATGGCCGCAAGATCAACCTGCTGGGCGAAGGCCGCCTTATCAACCTGGCCTCGGCTGAGGGGCATCCGGCGGCGGTGATGGACATGAGCTTCGCCAACCAGGCGCTCTCCGTGGACTACCTGGTAAAAAATTACAACCAGCTGCAGCGGGTGGTTTACGCAGTGCCCGAGGAATTGGACAAACGCGTAGCCCGCATGAAGCTGGAGTCCATGGGCATCAAGATTGACCGGCTTACGCCCGAACAAGAAGAGTACCTGGCCAGCTGGTCGGAAGGAACGTAGAAGCGGGAGTCAGGAGTCGGTAGTCAGGAGTCAGAGAGGGCGGCCTGCGACTCAGCAAAATACGGGCAGAGAGGCAGCGTCATGTGAGAAGGGCGGCCGGCGCCGCCCTTAGCTTCAGTTAGCCAATCCTACTCCAGTGTTTACGCAGCCTTACTAGCGCTCTGGGCCAGCGGTGACTCTGAGGCACCACCAGTCGGCTCGGGGTGTACCTGAGAAATTTCTGTCTGGGTAAGCTTCCGTGCCTTCACAGCCGCTCGGCTGACTTTCTTTCTGGCCTCTTCTGCCTTTTCCCCCTCGAGGACGTCTCGTTTCAAGACCTCCCGTTCCAGAACAGTCCTGATTTGTTCAAGGTCGATTTTCACATCGGGGGAGAGCTGCCGGATTTGCCTTCTTAACACACGTAGCAGGGGGTCACCTGTGATGATCGATGCGATGCAAAACCGATTGAGAGCCTGCCTCCGGCTGTCGAAGTCATCTAATGCCGACCTAGTCCACCCTTCCTTCGCCAACAGGTAGAGGGTCTCCAGGTCACTGGGCGATTTTGGATCCATGGAGAGGAGATCGAACTCAACGACCAACTCATGGACCACTGGCTTGCCAAACATAACTTTGTATACGCGCCATAACCACCCGTTACTGAGCACAACCCAGTCTATTCCCTCATTGGCGGCGTACTCGGTCGCTTGCCGGGTATGTGTGTCTTTTAGATCAGAACCAACCGCCTTAGCTTCGATCAGGAATTGAATTTCACCGTTTAGCTTCGTAGCTAGGTCGCACGACGTCCCCCTAATTGAAATCTCAGACGTCAGCTCTGAATATTTGTCGTATCCAAATAGCTGAGACAGGATGTCGGTCATCAGAATTACCGTATCCGACTCGTTGACGTCACGCGCCTTAGCTGATGCGACGACCGACTGAAATTCCTTGAGCCCCACCGCTAACCGTTTCGCAACTTTGCTGGGAACGATTGGCATATGGACTCCTTTTCTTCCCGTATGCAGATGAGCGTGCTTCCGACGGGCTTCCTACGTCTGTGAGCACCGTCAAGCACCCATGTGACACTGCGCGACTTTGTTCCGAAATGGGACCCAAAAGAGCTGAGACATTTCTAGAGAGGAGTGGTTGCTGGGGTATTTCGACTCGGGCCTTCGCCCTCGCTCAACATGACAGTATTTGTTTTTGAGCCAGGGATCTTTCGCTGTACTCAGGATTTGGGCAAGGGGCAGCGTGTTGCCTAAGAGCGGCGCACCAGGTGCAGTTTGCGGCGGGGAGCGTATTCGCCATTCGGGGCGATGAACGTACTGTCTACCGAAGGAGCTGCGCCGCCGGGATTGGCTTCAGCCAGCACGGGTGCGGGCTGTCCCGGGGCGGTGGGCGAGGTCAGGAAGAAGCTCCAGGCTGCGGCCAAGAGGAAGAATATGACGATGAACGGCCGATTACTAGCGATGAAGCCCAGCATCAAGTCGCTCCAGTCGATGCTGGCGGGGGGCATCTCAGAGCCCGCGCCCGGAAGGACCGTCACGTTGCGTACGCTGGAACTGAGCGCCGCCGCCGACTGAGATGGCGAGGCCACGCCGCTCAAGCCGTTTACATAAGTGGCAATGCCGTCATAGAGAGCCTGAGCGATCTTCTGCCGATATTGCGGAGTGCGTAGATTGGCCTCGTCATCCTGATTGCTCAGAAAGGAAATTTCAGTGAGGATGGCGGGCATGTTAGCGCCGGTAAGCACGATAAACGGGGCCTCGCGGACGCCGCGATCGCGCTCACCGGACATGTCGTGGGCCATGGCTGACTGTACGTCGTCGGCAAACTCGTGGGACTCGGCAATGCGGTTCTGTTGCGCGATCTTCCCTACCAGGTCACGTAATTCGCTGACCGGGCGGCGGGAAACGATGTTCTCGCGGGCGGCTACTTCCAGGGATTCTTTCGAGGTGGTGAAGTTCAGGTAGTAGGTTTCGACGCCACGCGCATCGCGATCGGGGCTGGAATTGCCGTGAATGGAAATGAACAGATCCGCCGCTTCACGATTGGCGATGGCAGTGCGCGATTCCAGCGGGAGGTAGCGGTCGGTGGCGCGTGTGTAGATGACCTCCGCGCCCAGGCCCTGCAACAGCTTGCCCAGGCGGAGTGCAACGTCGAGCACCACATCCTTTTCAAAAACGCCGTTGAGACCCATGGTGCCGTGGTCATCGCCGCCGTGGCCGGGGTCAATGACGATCTTGCCGATTTTCAGTCCCAAGGCCCGAATCAGGGAGCGTTCGCCGTTGCTATCGGGCTTGGCCTCGCGAACGTCGTTGAACGCCTGTTTTTCGGCGGCGGGATTCACCTGCGCCAGGCGTACGCCGGGACTGTTATCGCTGCCGACCACTTTAGGCGGGTCTACCGTAATGGAAGGAACAAGCTGTGCCGCGCTGGCGCCATCGTTTTTGCGTCGCTGGCCGGCAGCACGGTGAAAGGTAATTTCCAGCCGGTAGGGATCGGGCACCAGATTAACGGAGTACTCCACTGCTTCATCCAGATCCAAGGCGACACGAGTAAAACCGCCCTCCAGGGCGCCTACTCGGATGTTGGTGAGGAAGCCGTCCTGTTCGTCGAGCGACTTGGCGAGCAGGGCCGGAGGAACGGTCACATTTTCCAGATCGAAATAGACGCGCTCCGGGCCGATGAGGTGGGCGAACTTGTACTTAACCGGGCCGCTCAGGTCAATGGCAACGTGGGTGACGTCGGCGCTCGACCAATGGCGAATGGCGGAAACAGTAACGGCCTTGCCGCTGACTGGAGAGGATAGAGCCGAGGCAGACGACCTGGAGCTTCTAGCTTTGGCACGCGCGGTCACGCCGCCCAGCGGGCCTATGGCGGTCAACGCCAAGGCAGCAAAAACCAGCGACGAAGTGAACGAGAATGGTAGCGGCTTGCGCAAGTGCAAGGAGGCCCAGCCGGTTACGCCGGCAATTTGTTTGCAAGTTTATACCCGAACGGGAGGAATTCAAACGGCACCTTCGGGCGATATCGCCTGTGCATTTCTCAACTTGAAGCGCTGCACCTTGCCCGTAGCCGTCTTGGGAAGCTCGGGGACAAACTCCACCCATATGGGCCGTTTATAGGAGGCAAGCCTCGCAGCGACATGATCTTGCAGCTGGCGGGCGAGGTCAGGGGAGCCGTGGGTTCCGTTACTTAAGACGATGTAGGCAGCGGGTTTAAGCAATTCGTCTTCATCCTGCCGGCCCACGATGGCCGCTTCTTTGATGGCGGGGTGCTCGAGTAGGGCGTTTTCGATTTCAATGGGGCTCACCCATAACCCGTTCACTTTCAACATATCGTCGGACCGCCCTGCGTACCAGAAGTAGCCCTCTTCATCCTGATAGTACTTATCGCCGGTATGGAGCCACTCTCCCTGGAGCGTACGCTTGCTCTTTTCGTGCTGGTTCCAGTAGCAGGAGCAAACGGCATCGCTCTTGATCAGCAGGTCGCCGATTTCGCCCTGGGAGAGGAGTTGGCCCGCCTCGTCAACCAGGCGGGCCTCGCAGCCAGGAATGACCTGTCCGCTGGAGCCGGGGCGCAGCGCGCCTGGGCGATTGGCGATGAACATGTGCAGGGCTTCGGTGGAGCCGATGGCGTCCAGGATTTCCACCCCGAAACGTTGTTTAAAGCGATGAAAGATAGCGGCTGGCAGGGCCTCGCCTGCAGAAACGCCGTAACGCACGGAAGAAAGGTCGAAGTCCCCGCCCGAATCACGGAAGTGGCTGAGCAGGGCGGTGTAGTTGGTGGGAACGGAAAAAAAGAGGGTGGGACGATGTTGTTCGATGACGGAAAAGACTTCCGCCGGACGCGGCCGCTCGGGAAGGAGAATGCTGGTGCCGCCCACGGCGAGTGGAAAGTAGAGGGCGTTGCCCAGGCCGTAGGCGAAAAACAGCCTGGCCACGCTGAAGCAGCGGTCATCGTCGGTCATGCCCAGGATGCCCTTGGCGTAGAGTTCGGAGGTGACCACCATGTCGTGCTGCAGATGCACACAACCTTTGGGTGTGCCGGTACTGCCGGAGGAGTAGAGCCAGAAGGCAGCGTCGTCTTTGCTGGTGGGCGCGGGTTCCAGTTCCGGGGAACTGTCGTGCAGCAGGTTAAAGAAGGAATGCATGCCGCCGTGAGCTTCGCCGACCACGATGATGTGGTGCAGGTAGCGCAGTTGGTCGGGAGCAATGTGGTGGATTTGCGGGAGCAGTTGCTCGTGCACGATGGCCACGCGGGCGCGGCAATCGTTGAGCAGGTAGGCGTAGTCATCGGGCCGGAGCATGGTGTTCACGGGCACGGCGACCGCGCCAATTTTGATCGTGCCGAAGAAGCTGTAACCGAATTCGGGAACATCGGGCAGAAGGAGAAATACGCGTTCTTCGGAGCGGACGTCGAGGGCCAGCAGGGCATTGCCCAAGCGATTCACGCGCTCTGCCAGTTGGGCATAGGTGACGCGCTGCTCGCCGCATTCGATGGCGACCTTATGGCCACGGCCTTCGCGCGGGTGGCGATCAATAAAATGCGCGGCGGCGTTGAAGAGGGAGGAGAGATTCAGGCCGGGGTTGTTGGGATTAGCCATGTGTTGGCGGTACGCGGGTGTCGTCCCTCCGGGACTCATTTTAGTTTTCGCGTACCTACCCCAGGACTTCTGTCCCAGGCTTTACTGTTACGTCCCTGGCCGGGATTCCAGCGCAGTGAACGTCCACTCCTAGAGCGAACACGCGACACTTGCCGACGAAACGTGTTGTTTCGAAAACCATAGGTCCTTCGCTCGCGCTTCCTCGCTGGGTTCGGTCGCGCTGGCTCAGGATGACAATCCTAAGGGGTACCACTGTACGGCGCGGCTGAAGCCGCGCCCCTCCGAAATTTTACTTGGCTATGTCCTGCCCCTCTTTCGCGAAGCGCTCGCCGATGGCCCGTTCCGAAAGACGAATACGCGGTATGGCGAACTCATTTGCGTTTTGCGCTCAGAGCCTCCTGCAGAGCGCGGCGCGTGTATATCTGCGCCAAGTGGCTGCGATACTCCGCCGAAGAGTAGTTGTCGCCGAGCGCCTCGACTTTGTCGGCCGCATGTTTGGCTGCCTCCGGGATGGCGCTGGCTGGCTTACCGCGCAGCGCATTTTCCACCGCAGTCGCCCGGTAGGCGATCTCGCCCACCCCAGTGATGCCCACAGCCGCGTCATCTATTTTGCTGCCGGCGCCTCGGACCACAACTGCAACACCTACCACCGCGTAGCCGGAGGCCGGGTGGGCAAACTTCTTGTAAACGGTTCCCGCGCCGGGGGTTTTGGGGACGCGAATCTCGGTGATGATTTCGTCTGGGCGCAGTGCGGTGGTGAACATGCCGGTGAAGAAGCTGCGCGCGGGAATCACGCGTTCGCCGGATTTGCTGGCCAGGGCGATTTGCGCATCAAGCGCCAGCACTGCGGCCGGGTAATCGGCGGACGGATGCGCCTGGGCGAGACTACCGCCGAGAGTGCCGCGATTGCGTACCTGGATGTCACCAATGTTTTCAGCGGCCTGAGCCAAAAGCGGTGAGGAAGCATGCAGCAACTGAGAAGCCGCCACGATGGCATGCGTGGTCAGCGCGCCAATATTGATGGTGTCGCCAGCGTCCCGAATGTAGTCGAGCCCACCGATGCGGCCCAGGTCAATCAGCAGGGCGGGACTGGCCAGGCGCAGCTTCATGGCGGGCAGCAGGCTGTGGCCGCCGGCCAGCAACTTGGCGTCTTCACGGGAAGCGAGCAGGCTAATTGCTTCATGCAAGGTCTTGGGCGATTCGTAGTCGAACGATGCCGGAATCATGCGGTCCTCCTGGCAGTGCGGGGGGAAGATTTGCTTGCAGTTACGGCCGCCGGCGGAGTTGCAGCGGTGATGGCGCGCCACACGCGCTCGGGTTTGAGCGGCATATCAATGTTGTTGACGCCCAAGGGAGCCAGGGCATCGCAGACCGCGTTGACCATGCAGGGAGTGGAGGCGATCGTGCCGGCCTCGCCCACTCCTTTTACGCCCATGGGGTTCACTGGCGTAGGCGTGACCGTGCGGTCGAGGATGAACTCTGGAATGTGCATCGCCTTAGGCACGGCGTAATCCATCAGCGAGCCGGTGATCGGCTGGCCATCTTCGTTGTAGACCATTTCTTCGTAGAGAGCCTGGCTCAAGCCCTGAGCGATGCCGCCCTGCACCTGGCCATCCACCAGCAGCGGGTTGATAACGTTGCCGCAGTCGTCCACGGCCACATACTTCTCGATTTTGGTTTCGCCGGTTTCTGGGTCCACTTCCACCGCGCACACGTGCGCGCCGAAGGGGAAGGTGAAATTCGAAGGTTCGAAGAAGTGCGTGGCTTCCATGCCGGGCTCGAAGCCGGCAGGAATGCTGCGGGCTGTGTAGGCGGCAAGGACCAGTTCGCCCCAAGACATGGACTTCTTGTTATTGCCTTTTACGCCGACGCGGCCGGTGGCGATCGCAATCTGGTCGGGCTTAGCACCCAGCAGGTGAGCGGCCAGGGTAGCGATCTTGGTTTTCAGTTTCTGAACGGCATAGTAGATGGCCGTGCCGCCAACCGCGGTGCCGCGGCTGCCGAAGGTGCCGATTCCGTAGGGCACTGCCAGCGTGTCGCCGTGAACGACGGTGACATCATCCGGACTGATGCCGAACTGGTCGGCCACCAACTGAGCGAACGTGGTTTCCTGGCCTTGGCCATGAGGCGAGGCGCCGGTGAGCACGGTGACTTTGCCGGTGGGCTCGATGCGCACCGTGCCGCTCTCCCAGCCACCGGCGGGGGTGGCGGCCGAGGGGCCGATGGCGCAGATCTCAACGTATGTCGACATGCCGATGCCGTAATACTTGCCCTGTTTCAGCCCCGCGGCCTGGCGGGCGCGCAGCTTGTCGTAACCGGCAAGCTGAAGGGCGCGCTTCAAGCTTTGCTGGTAGTTGGCGGAGTCGTAGGTAAGCCCGGCGGCCGTGGTGTAGGGAAATTCTTTGGGCAGGGGAAAGTTCTTGCTGCGGAACTTGGCCGGGTCCACGTTGAGCTCGCGGGCGGCGCAATCCATGAGGCGCTCAATGTCGTAAGCCGCCTCAGGTCGGCCGGCGCCACGGTAAGCGTCGGTGGACATCTTGTTGGTGAAGACGCCGACGATTTCGCAGTCGAAGGCGGGTATCTTGTAGCAGCCGGGCAACATGAGCGCGGTAAGCTGCGGAATAAGAGGCGTGAGCAGCTGGTGGTAGGCGCCCATGTCGGCCAGAATTCGGGCGCGCAGGCCAAGGATAGTGCCGTCCTTCTTCAGCGGTAATTCCAGGTAGTTGATGGTGTCGCGGCCGTGGATGGTCACCAGCAGACTCTCGCGGCGGGTTTCGGTCCACTTGATGGGACGGCCGAGCTTCATCGACAGCCAGGGGACGACACCGTCTTCGGCATAGACGTTGAGCTTGCTGCCGAAGCCGCCGCCGACCTCGGGGGCGATGACGCGCACGGCGGTTTCGGGCAGCCCGACCATGAGCGCAACCTGAGTTTTGAGCAGGTGGGGAATCTGGGTGGAAGCCCAGATGGTAAGGCGGTTTTCGCCGGGCAGGTATTCCGCCACCAAGGACCGTGGCTCCATGGCGGTGGGGGCCACGCGCTGGTTGAGCAGGCGCACCTTAATCACACGGTCGGCTTTCTTGTAGGCGGCGTCTATGTCGCCGCTCTTCATGGCGTGGGTGAAAGCTTTATTAGTGCCGAAATCCTGGTAAATAAGAGCGCTGTCCTTCTGCAGCGCCTTCTCCATATCGAGGACGACCGGAAGCGGCTCGTAATCCACGGCCACCATTTCGGCGGCGTCACGGGCGGTGTAGAGGTCTTCGGCCACCACCGCGGCGACGGGTTCGCCCACGTAGCGCACGCGTCCCTTGGCCAGGGCGGGGTGCGGGGGAATTTTCAGGTCGGGCATCTGCATGGCGCAGGGAATCATGCCCAGACCTTCCAGGTCGGAGGAGGTCACCACGGCCAGCACGCCGGGATGGGCGCGGGCCGCGTCGGTATTGATGGAAACAATGCGGGCGTGCGCGTGGGGCGAGCGCACGAAGACGCAGTGAGCGAGGCGAGGAAGCTTGATGTCGTCCGTGTAGTGGCTGATGCCGCGCACCAGGCGCGGATCCTCTTTGCGCTTGAAGCGCTTGCCTACCCACTGCCCGTTGCCCTTAGTTTTGCCGTTGCTTTTTCCGTTGCTGGCCATGGATCACCTCGTTCAGTCGGCGGCGCGCGCCGCGGCGCGCTGGCGCTGGTTCATTTTGCGGGAAGCCGCTTTCACGGCGTTGACGATGTGCTGGTAGCCGGTGCAGCGGCACAGATTGCCGCCAATGCCGTCGCGGATCTCCTCTTCGGAGGGGGAAGCATTTTGCTGCAGCAGGTCGTGGGCGCACAGGATCATGCCTGGCGTGCAGTAGCCGCACTGCAGGCCGTGTTCCTCCCAGAATGCCTCCTGGATGGGGTGCAGGTTTTCCTGCGCCAGACCCTCGATGGTGGTGACGGAACGGCCATCGGCCTGTACCGCGAGCACGGTGCACGACTTCACGGCCATGCCGTCCAGCAGCACGGTGCAGGCGCCGCACAAGGAGGTTTCGCAGCCGATGTGAGTTCCGGTGAGCCCGGCCGCCTCGCGCAAAAAGTGCACCAGCAGGAGGCGGGGCTCGACTTCAGCGCGATGCTCGGCGCCGTTAATGACGATGCGGACGTTCTTCTTCATATGGCCCCCATGGAATGAGAAAAGGTAAGGCAGGGGTGTAGACCAACGGGGGCCAACGATAGCAAAAGGGGAGGGCCATTTACAAGTGGAGCGGTTGCACTGAAACCAGTGCAAAATAGAGCAGCCAGGAATGGCGCCGCGCTATGGCTCGCGGGCATTTCAGTTTTCTGCCCGTTTTAGCTTCTGAGCGGGGTAAGTGGCCTAATGTGTTCGCCCAAGTTCGCGGAAGACTTTTCCCTACGGTAACTTCCCAGCCGGGGGGGTAGTTCGGGCATACTACAATGACCTAAACCACCCATGTGGAAACCTCACCAGAAGACCATCTTTGCGGCCTTGCTGGCGCTACTTGTGCTGGCCATTGTGGGGCTGATTCTGACCAGCGGCGGGGGCACGCCTGCCGTAGTGGTAAACCACCGTCATGAAACGGCAAAGGAACCGCCGCTGGTGGACCAGAAGCCTCTGCAGACAGCACGCAACCTGGCCAATGTGGCGGCTACTCCGCCGGAACGGGAGCTGGCTCAGGAAGCGGCGCGACTGGCTGATCATGAAGTGGACCTGGCTTTCGCCAGCGCCTTACGCGAGGCCACGCAACATCCCGCCCCGGTTTCACCTGAGGCTCGCCAGCTGGAAGCGAAAGTGAAGAAGCTGCAGGCAAAGGTCGGGGCGGAGCAGGACTCCGTCAACAAGCTGGGGCAGCTGGCGGCCAAGGCATCCGATGCGGACAAGGTCCGGCTGGAACAGCAGCAACAGCTTGTCGGCGCCCAGTTGGAACTGGACAAGGACGAGCTGGAGGATGCGCAGAACGACCTGATGCGCGCCGGAGGCAATCCCGTCGGCAAGGTTGAGCGCATGCGCGAGGAGCACGAGGGTGCGACGCACCCGGCGCCCAATACTCCGCTGACCACGAGCGTGGCCGCCAGTTCAGCGGCGGCAGCGAACGCCGCGGCTGCCAACAACGGCAGCTTGATAGATGAGGTGCAGGCCTGGAGTTCAGTGCGTAATGCTCTGCGGGAGGTAAGGCAGGCGCAGCAGGACGCGATGAGTGCAGCGGCAGTGCTGGCGCACGGACACGAGGCTCTGGAACAGGAAACGCAGCAGGAGCAGGCACAAAATGCGGCTTCTCCCGCGGCAGTCCAGGGCGGCGGCGCGACGGCAGGCGCCGAATCTCCCGGGACCTCTGCCGGCAACAATGCAACGGCAGCCAGTGTTGCAGCTTTGAAGCATCTGGCAGGCGACCAGAAAACGCTGGCGGAGTTCGATAAGCGGGCGCAGGACGAGCAGGAACTGGCGGATGTGTACGGTTCCTGGATCGCGGTGCTGCAAGCGCGGGAGCGGGCAGCGGCGCATTCGATTCTGCTGTCCATCATGTGGGTTCTGCTGGTGGTCCTAGCGGTGCTGATTGCCGATCAGCTTATAGACCGCTTCGTAGACAAGCTGGGCATAGACCGCAAGCGTTTCCTAGATCTGCGCGTGGTGCTGCGCTTCGCGGCGCAGGCGCTAGGCGTACTGGCGGTGATCTTCATCGTCTTCGGAAAGCCGACGCAGATGGCTACCATCCTCGGACTGGCGGGTGCGGGTCTGACGGTAGCGCTGAAAGATTTCATCGTCGGCTTCTTTGGCTGGTTTGTGCTCATGGGGCGTAATGGCATTCGAGTAGGAGACTGGGTAGAGATCGAAGGCGTGGGTGGGGAAGTAGCCGAAGTCGGGCTTCTGCGCACCGTGCTGCTGGAGACAGGCAATTGGACGGAGGCGGGGCATCCCACGGGGCGCAAGGTGGCGTTTGTTAACAGTTTTGCCATCGAGGGTCACTACTTCAACTTCTCTACTTCCGGCCAGTGGCTGTGGGACGAGTTGCGGCTGTCCATTACGGCCGACCGCGATCCCTACCCACTGATCCAGGAAATTCGCGATGTTGTCACGAAGGAGACCGAGGCCAGCTTCCGCCAGGCGAAAGACGAGTGGCAGCGGGTGACTCATCAGTATGGAGTGAAGCCGTTTTCGGCCGAACCCGCCATTGACGTGCAGCCTACCGGCTCCGGCGTGCAGGTAGTGGTGCGCTACATCGCCCGCGCCCATGAACGGCACGAAATACGTTCGAAGCTGAATCATGCCCTGGTGGAGCTGCTGCATGGCAAGCGGGCCGAGGCGAGCGCTCGGTAAAGCAACAGTTCCCAGTTCTCGGTTCTCAGTTCTCAGATCATCCTCATTCCGAGCCCTATGCACACGCTGACCGAGAACTGATAGTGTGAACTGTGCCCTTGCAAAGTCACAGTAGTCGGGTGTATGGAGGATGGTAGCAACGGTGGTCCAAGCCGCTGAATCCAAGGCGGTGGCGACGATCGCCTGGAGCTGACCCACCCATGAGCAACACCGATCTGAAAAACCCTGCGTTCGACAATTCCTACGAGCAGCTGCTCCGCTTCAGCATGCGGGGCTTCGAAGCGGCCCGGGAAGCTGCCGAAGCCCTGGCCAAGGGCATCGGCGCACCCAGCAGCGCACTAGCAGAGCGGGTGCGTCAGTATGAGGAAGAGTTGGACAAACTCGACCATGACATCAATGACGGGATAACCGCGGCCATCAGCCAGGCGCCGGCGCAGCGAACTCGCGAGTTGCTGGCCTGCCTGAAATTCATTATTGAGCTGGAACGAATTGGGGACCTGCTGCTTAACGTCGCCAACCGGGCGGTGGCGGTGGGCCCAAGATTGGAAGCGCAGGAACTGAAGGATCTTTCCACCATGTCCGGCATCCTAGCCCGGATGCTGGGCCAGGCGCAGGAAGCATTCGAGCAGCGGGAGGTGAAGAAGGCGGTAGACGTGCTTAAGGCGGATGCGGAGATGGACCGGTTGCGCAACCTGGTATTTGTGCGGCATATCGAAAATCCGGAGCACCAACTGCACACGGAGAGCTTTCACGTTGTGTTCATGATCCAGAGCCTGGAACGGGCAGGCGATCATGCCAAGAATGTGGCCGAGGAGGTGGTGCAGCTGGTGAGCGGGCGCAGCGTGCGCCACGTGCTGCGGCAGTACGATAAGCCAGACGAGGTCGTGTTTGTGGAACGCATGCGCCGGCAGGCAGGCAAAAGGTAGCCATTGCTTCGGCCGTGGTTGGAGAAATCCACAGGTTTAATTTGTCCAACAGGTCCCTTTTTGCAACCGAACAAAAAAGAGCGGCGTCTAATTTTTGGGGCGAGGCCACACAGACCGGCGCCAATGAACAACGAGTGTCGGAGCGGCGGCGACCGGCTGCGCAAGCCGCCGGGGAGAACAACATGGACCGGGAGAAGCTGGCGAAGTTTAAGGACATGCTGCAGGCGCGGCAACAGGAACTGGCAAAAATGGTGAGCGTCAGCCAGGAACACGGGCGTTCCGTGGTTGAAGACTATCCTCAGGATGCGGCGGAACGGGCCAGCATCTTCGCCAGCAAGGAGTTTTTCTTTGCCCACAGCACGCATGGCCGACGGCTGCTCAAAATGGTGACGGAAGCACTGGACAGGATAGAGGAAGGCACCTACGGGCAATGCGTAGCCTGTGAAGACGAAATCAACGGCAAAAGGCTGGAAGCTGTTCCCTGGGCGCGCTACTGCCTGCCATGCCAGGAGCGATTGGAGCAATTGGCCAATCAGCGAGCCGCCTAGCTCGCGTTAACATATTCAAAAGTCGTTACATCTCCCTTCTGTTTTCAAATCAAAATTAGACGCAAAAATCGCGTTGGGTATATACTGCTGCAACTTGTAGCTTGGGGCTGTCTCAACAATCACAAATATGGAAAACGGCACCAATGGCCAATCGAACGAAAAGGAAGAGTGCTGATATGGGCTTGAGACAAAAATTCGCTCGGCACCTGCGTAAACAACGAGAAGAGCGTGACTGGTCGCTGCGGCAGATGGCGCAGCAGAGTGGGATCTCGCTAACCCGGCTGTGGAACTACGAAAAGGGCAATCATAGTCCCAACCTGACTGCTCTTTCGAAAATGGCGCGGGCCTTTGAGACTCCTCTGTGGAAGTTCATCAAGGAGCTGAGCTGAGGCCCTAAGGCCCACGCAAGCCCTGCATGGCAGACGGGAGCAGGTTTCCGCGACTATGATCTCGCGAAGGAGGCCTAGCCATGCTTGAACTCCACAGTGTGCGCATGGTGTTCCCGGCGGACGCCAACATCATCGTCGGCCAATCCCACTTCATCAAAACGGTGGAAGATTTGTACGAGGCGGTGGTGACCACAGTGCCGCAGGCTCGCTTCGGCCTGGCTTTCAACGAGAGCTCCGGACCTTGTTTGATACGGACCGAGGGCAACGACGAGGAACTGCGCGCTGCGGCAGTGAAGAATGCCCAGGCGTTGGCAGCGGGACACGTGTTTGTGCTGCTGCTGCGCAACGCTTATCCGATCAACGTGCTGCCCGTGGTGCGTAATGCGCCCGAAGTGTGCTCGATCTACTGCGCGACCGCGAATCCGGTGGAGGCGATAGTGGCGCGCAGCGAACAGGGCGGAGGTGTGCTCGGAGTGATTGATGGCAGCGCGCCCAAAGGGGTGGAGGGCCCGGCCGATGTGAGCGCACGGCACGATTTCCTGAGAAAGATAGGGTATAAGAAGTAGTCAGGAGTCAGATAGCCGGCAGCCAGCAAGATCGTCGACGCCGCCAGACAACATTTCAAGCGTTCCTAAATTAGTGACTCCGATGGGGCCGAGAGGGTGCCCGCGCCCCAGACCAGAGACCACAACAAGAAAAAAGGCGGGAAAAATTAAAAGGGCCGTGACATTGGTTATGTTCTAGCCGCCAGCTCCTGCGAGGAAGCCAACAGCGTGGAAACATGCACCGTCACAGCCCCTGATGCGACCACTGCTTTCGCAGTTCCAAGCCCCAGCGGCTCCTCGCAAAGCTTGCCGGTTTTTTCGGGCCTGGTAGCCCAGCGGCTTGCACCGCTCAGCTGATCACCCAGCCTACTTCGGACTGGCCATATTTGTGTACGCCAACCCTTTCAGCCGTCGACGGGAGCTAAGGTACAAGTGCTATCAAATGGAGTCAATGCCCGTTTTTTGTGCAACTGTGGAAGAAATTGTGGAAAAGCAGTTCTCAGTTCTCAGTTCTCAGTTCTCAGTTCTCAGTTCTCAGTTCTCAGTTCTCAGTTCTCAGGGTGAAGGATTGCCGCGCGACAGGGCAATCAGCGGCGGGAGCGGCGGGCGGAGCGTTCGGCGAGAGCGGTGCCGCGCGCCGGCTTGCGGGAAAGTTGCTGGCGATTGGTTTCCGCCACACTGCGGATCTCAATGCGAAAAAAATCTTTTTGCGCCTCAGTGAGCATGTCCCACCACGGCGCCAGCAGCGAGAGCTCGGGATGCCGGCCGGCGAGGGCGTGGGGAATGCCGCCATATTTTTTTTCGATGCGGTCGGCGACAGCCAGAGCCTCCAAGCGCGCCGGTTCCAGTTGCAACACGCGGCAAAGTTCCTGCAGGGCCAGACGGGAAGGGTGAGCTTCGCCTTTGGCCAGCTTGCGGATGTGCTCATAGGTAAGGCCGGTGCGCTGGGCGAGCTGGCGGATAGTGACGTCCAGCTGGTTCATGCGCTCGACAAGGGCGCGAGCCAGGCGGCCTTGCGGGTTGAGGTCCACGGCGAGAGGCATTTTTTCTTCCGAGCCTGCCATCCTGGGCAGGTGGGAAAGAATCCTAAATGTTTTTGCGGCCCCGGTGCAAGAAGTTAAACAGGTACTATGGATACACATGATTTTTGTGTATACTCCGGTATTATGTCGTCGCCGTGGGTGGCTTACGTGGACGGAGGGTCGCGGGGCAGCCGTGGCCCGGCAGGAATTGGAGTGGTGATCGAGCATCCCGGCGGCCGCCGGGTGGAAATCAGCGAAACCATCGAGGCCGGAGACAACAACTACGCGGAATATTCCGCGCTGCTGGCCGCTCTGGAATATGCCGCCGAAAACCAGTGCACACGGCTGTGCGTATTCAGCGATTCAGAAGTAGTGGTTAAGCAAATTACAGGGCACTACACCTGCCAGAGTGCTGGCCTGCGCTCGATTCATGAGATGTGCAAGGAACTGATTCAGGCCCTCGATGAGTTCACTATTTTGCACATCCGGCGGCAGGCGAACAGCGAAGCGGACCGGCTGGCGAATGAGGCCATGGACCGGACGCGCAAGCTGAAAACGCAGGTGGACGCAGCGATGGTACCGGCTCCAGCGTAAAAAAGCAGTTCTCAGTTGTCGGTCCCGGTTCTCAGTTCTCAGTGAACCCAGGCCTCACTTCCCTCTGCGTAATTCCTCCAGTTCGGTCTTGAAGAACTTTTCGTAACATTCGGGGCAGATGCCGTGGGTGAAGGTGGCCTGGGAGTGTTCGCTCATGTAGGTTTCCACCTGCTGCCAGTAATCGTGATCGTCGCGAATGCGCTTGCAATAGGAACAAATGGGCAGCAGGCCTTGCAGTTGCTTGACGCGGGAGAGCGCTTCCTGCAGCTGAGCGACGCGGCTGGCGAGGGCGGCCTGCAGCTCTAGCACGCGGCGGCCCACCCGCAGGCGGGCGCGCAATTCCTGGGCATGGAAGGGTTTTGTGATGTAGTCGTTGGCGCCGGCTTCGAATCCCGCCAGCACGTCGTTGAGGCTCTGGCGAACGGTGGCGATAACCAGATAGAAGCCGTCCATGGCGGGATGAGCACGGACCTTGCGGCAGACTTCCAGACCGTCCAGGCCCGGCATTTGCCAGTCCAGCAGCGCGAGACGGGGGGCCTCTTCCGCCTGAAGCATTTCCCAGGCGCGATTGCCATCCTCCGCGATCAAAACTTCATATTCGTCGCGGAGGACGCTTTGCAGGATGCGGCTGTAGAAAGTGTCATCCTCGGCGACCAGCACCTTCATGTTGCACCTCAACCAGCTCCAGCAGGCGCGGACGCAGCCGATCCAGTTCCGCCTCCAGTTTTTGCAGGGAGAGTCCGGCCGGCTCGAGGTCGCCCGCATGCACCAGTTCCCGCAACTTCTGTAATTCCGCCAGCGCCGGGTCCAGCGCGAAATAGGCGAGTTCTCCCTGCAGCATGTGGATGGCTTCGCGCATGGCCTGCTGATCCGCCTGTTGCAGGGCGGCGCGCAAATGCTCCAGTGTCTTGGGGTATTCGTCAAGAAAAACGGATGCGATTTTGCGCAGCAGATCAAGATCGCCATCCACCCGGGCCAGCGCCTGCTTGGGGCTCCAAGGGGAAGCAGCGGGGGCAGAAGCGGCACCGCACAGGCGTTCGATCTCCTGCTGCACGAGGTCGAACTTTACCGGCTTGGCAATGTAGCCGTCCATGCCGTCGGCAAGGCAGCGCTCCCGGTCGCCTTTAAGGGCATGAGCAGTCATTGCCACAATAGGCAGATGCTCACCGCTGGCCTGCTCGCGGCGGCGGATCTCGGCGGTGGCAGCCAGTCCGTCCATTTCGGGCATCTGTACGTCCATAAAGACCAGGTCAAATCTTTGCGACTGCAGAGTGACCAGCACCTCGCGCCCGTTGGTGGCGAGAACGGGTACGTGGCCCAGTTTCTGTAGCAGGCGCAGCATAAGCGCCTGGTTCACAGGATTGTCTTCTGCCAGCAGGATGCGCAAGTGGGCGCGGGCCTCGCGCAGGCTGTGGCGAGTGACGACCCGTTCAGCCTGCCGAGTTCCGGGTGAGCCGAGAGCCGCTCGTAAGGCCTGCAGGAGTTCCTTTTTCTGAACTGGTTTGACGAGATAGACGGAAATGCCCAACTCGCGGCAGCGGCCGGCGTCGCCACGCTGCGCGTCGGAGGTGAGCATCATGATGATGGTGCCGGTGAGGTCACAATCATCATGAATATGCCGGGCCAGGGTAAAACCATCCATGCCGGGCATGCGACAGTCGAGGAGCAGGATGCGGAAGGGACTGTGCTGGCGCTGGGCATCTTTCATCATCTGCAGCGCCAGCTCGCCGTCCTTGGCGGCTACGGCGCACATGCCCCAGCCGGAGGTGAACTCGAGCAGGACCTTGCGGTTGATTTCGTTGTCGTCGACGATGAGAGCGGGAATGCCCCGCAGGTCCACTGTTTCCTCGAGGCCCGCGGGCTGCAGGGGAGCGACGGGGAAGCGGAGGAGAAAATGGAAGATGCTGCCATGCCCCTCGGCGCTCTGCACCCAGATGCGGCCGCCCATCATTTCGACCAGGCGGGCGCAAATAGCCAGGCCCAGGCCGGTGCCGCCGAAGCGCCGGGTAGTGCTGCTGTCAGCCTGGTAGAATTTTTCGAACAACCGCTCCTGTTTCTCTTTCGGAATTCCGATGCCGGTATCGCTCACCTGAAAATGGAGCTGAACAGCCCCGCTGTCGCCGCTCTCCTGGCTGACCTGCAGAGCGACCTGGCCGCGCTCGGTGAACTTGATGGCGTTGCCCAGCAAATTGAGCGCGATCTGGCGCAGGCGGCTGGGATCGCCGAGCAGACGCGGGGGAACGTTGGGGGCGATGCGGCAAGCGATCTCCAGTCCCTTCTGATGAGCGGGCAGGGCCATGGACTTCACCGCCTCGCTTAGGCAGTCGGCCAATTCAAAAGGAATTGCTTCCAGGTCGAGCTTGCCGGATTCAATCTTGGAGAAGTCAAGGATGTCATTGACCACGGTGAGCAGAGCATCGCTGGACTTTTTGACCGCGGTGAGGTAGTCGCGCTGTTCGGCGGTGAGTTCGGTATCGAGGGCCAGTTCGGTCATGCCCATGATGCCGTTGATGGGGGTGCGAATTTCGTGGCTCATATTGGCCAGGAACTCGCTTTTGGCGCGGCTGCCGGCTTCGGCGGCCTCCTTGGCGAGCACCAGTTGCTGATTTAGGGCGAGCAGTTCGGAAGTGCGGGCGGCGACTTCGGATTCCAGGTGGTCGCGGTGCTTCTGCAGAGCCTGGTCGCGGGCCTGAATTTCCTCCAGCATCTGGTTGAAGGCGGCAATGAGCTTGCCTACCTCGTCGCGGCTGCGGGAGAAGGCGCGCAGGCCGTAATCCTTGTCGCGGGAGATGATGGTGGCAGTGCCCACCAGTTCGATGATGGGCTGGGAGACAAGGCGCTGCAGTCGGGAAGCAAGAAAGGAGGCGAGCGCCAGGGAAGCAGCGATAATAGCGGCCACGATTGCCAGGTAGCGATTGCGGCGGCTGGCGAGTTCCTGCAGGTCAGACTCTATGAAAACCACGCCCAGAGGTTCGCCGGCCAGGGAGATGGTATGAAACTGCAGCAAGCGGTTGGAGGTGAAATAACTGCCCTCGGGCCGAAGCGGCGGGCAGAGGTCGGGGATGCCCGCCAGGTGAGTGTAGCGGGCAAACTGGTGACCGTCGCGGCTGAAGATGCAGGCGGACTGGATGTGAGGTTCGGAGCGAAGCGCGGCGAGCACGTCGCGGGCGGCATTGGCATCGTTGAAGGCGAGGGCGGCAGTACTGTTTTCGCCCACGATGGCGGCAATCACGCCCAAGTCGCTGGCCATGCTGCGCTTCAAGTCGACCAGGTCGTAGGCGCCTACCGCCAGGCAGGCCAGCAGCAGAGCCGTGCTGCTGGTGGCCAGGATGAGGAAGGTGAGCTTACTGCCAATGGAAATGTCGCGGAAGCTGCGCATCAGTTCGCTCCTCCTCCAACATTGACAACGCGGGCCACGGCCAGGAGCTTGGAACTAAGCTTGAGGCGATGCCGTTCCGCGGCCTCGAGGTTGATTTCGAAACTGACCCGGTCCTCCTCCAGAACGAAATTGATCATGCCGCCGAGAGAAAGAAAGTCGGCGCTTTCACCCACGGTCAATATCGGAAGGTCGCGCAATCGAGCGAGCCCCAGCCTTACAGTCTCGGGATCAGATTGGCTCAGGAAGAGCACGTGGCAGGAGCGCGCTTCGGCAGGAGATTGCACTTGACTGCTGACAATGGCGTGACCGGAGATAGACTTGCTCTGGACGATGCTGGTGAGAGTATCTCCAAAGGGATCGTGACCGAGCACGCAAACGCGGAACGGGGCCGAGGGGGAAGGAAAAGTTCCGGCGGGCCATTCCACAAACTTGGCAAAGTTATAAAGGAACGCGGCCTTGACCTGGTATTCGGGAGCGCGGGGGGACTGCGCCGCCGCCGTCATTGCGAGGGCGAGAACACAGGCGACAATGAAAATCCAGCGCGTCATGTCCTAAAATCGAAAAGTAAGCTTCACACGAAAATTGCGGCCGTTCTGACGCAGCGCGTCCTGCACGTGCTCTTCGGCGCCGGGGTCGGCATAGCTCTTGTCAAACAGGTTGTAGACGCCAGCAGAAAGCTCGGTGTGTCGGCCCAGGTTGCGGCTGAGCAGGCTGGCGTTGAGCACCGCAAATCCGCCCACGGAGGAGCCGCTCAACGTGCGGCGGCGGCTCATGTACCAGGAATCCAGGGAGGCGAAAAATTTATTGCTCACCACGGGCACAATTACACCCAGCTTGGCCAAATGAAGGGGAGAATTGGTCAACACCTCGCCTGTGGCACGATCAGTGGTGTGCTGCAAGTTATAGCTGGCCCGGCCTTCGAGCCCGCTTAGCCATTTGGCAGTCAGTTCGAATTCCAACCCCTTAGATTTGACCTTGCCGAGATTGCGGAAGATGGACCGCCCGTCGGTCGGATCGATGGTCTGGCTGATGAGCTTTTGGATATTGTTGTCATACCCAGAAATCGCCAACTGGAAATGGCGCTCAAGCTTTTGTTCGAGGACCAGTTCGAAGGTTCGGATAGTCTCCGGAACCAGATCGGGATTGTTCTTAATAACGAAGCTGCGGTAATAGAGTTCGTAGGTGCTGGGAGCCCGGAATGCGGTGCCATAGAGCAGCTTGACGGCGGTACTGGAATAAGGCTGGTAGATCAGGGCGCCACGGGGATTGGTGCTGCCGCCGAAAGTGGAGTACTGGTCATGGCGGAAACCCAGGTTGAGCAGCAATTTGGGTGAGAGGGAGATCTCATCCTGAGCGTATAAAGCCCAAATCGAGGAGCTGCGGTGGTCATCCAAATACGACCAATAGGGCTGCAGGTCGTAGCTGATCTGGTATTCGCGGCGATCGTCCCGCAGTTCCACGCCGGCAGTGACTTTGTTGTGAGCTTTAAACTGATGGGTGACGCGGCCTTCACCGCCCCACCATTCTCCCCGGCAGCCGTCGATGTTCAAGATGGGGTCGGGTAAGGTTGGGTCGGACCACAAGTATCTGCCGTCATAGGAATAAAGATCATGAAATCCGCGCAGAGTGATGTCCCATCTGCTTTTGGGCACGCGATATTGGGCATCAAAAGAACGCAAGGACTCAAAGGTGCGATTGGCGGGATTGTTAAACACCGTGCCAAACGCGCCGGTGGGGATGCCCTTCTCACGGCTAACCATCGCCCCGCGCAGAGTGAAGTTGCCAAAGGCGAGTTGGCCGTAGAAGCTGCGGGAGCGATCATCATCGGTATTGTGAGCGATTCCATTGTTGGTGGCCGGATGATTGTATTCGGGGAAGAAAAAGTCCTGACCGGAGCTGGTGTAGTAGGTGCCGGAGAGGAGCAGATTTGCCTTTCCGAAGTTTCCACCATAGGTGGCCCGGCCCTGGTAGGAGCCGAAACTGCCCAGAGAAGTAGAAAGTTCAACATTCTCAAATTGAGCCGCTCGCTTAGGGATAACGTTAACCACAGCAAAAAAAGCGTTCGTGCCGTAGAGAGAGGATGTGGGCCCACGGATTACCTCGACGCGATCAATCAAATCCACGTCCAGCAGGGCTTCGGAGCCAACATAAGAGCTTCCGTAAACACTTTCATTTAAGCGGTGCCCATCAATAAGCAGAAGAATGCGAGTGTTGTAGTCGCCAGGACGATTGAAGCCACGAACTCCGACATAGCTATAGTTGCGATCGTACGTAATATAGAAACCACCCACGCTGCGCAAAATGTCGGCCAGGGTGCGATAGCCATACTTGCGGATTTCATCCGCCGTGACCACCGTCACCAGCGAGGGAGCGGCCTGGCTGCTCTGCTGATACTTTGAAGCGCTGTAGACCTTGATGTTCATCAACTCTTCCAGGCTGGCGTGGGAGAGATCTGGGGTTTGTGCGAACACAGCAACCGAGTTGAACAGCAGACACGCTACAACGGCGACAAGGCATACAGATCGCATGGGCATAGGACACCCGCCGGGGGCGGATTGCCATACCCGATTGTGAAGCCGAGGGGAGGTTCTAGAGTCGGGACGAGAGGCACGAAGGGCTATTGTTACGTCTTGTTCTGGGCGAGGTGCAGTTTTGGAAGTAAAGGTGTTTTCACAGCGGGCTCCAGCCGTGTTGCACTGGTACTTAGCAGTCAGGGAGCGGTCGGGGTATGCGCCAAGCCTGTGCCGCCGGCTATCTGGTTTCGAGTCTCCGTGATTTCAAGTTCCTTCTTGAATGTCCGGCAGACGCGGCGGCCTTCTTCTGTGTTGGCCAAATTGTCCAACTCCGGTGCGTTATTGCAACAGCGGAAAAGCTCTTCGCCGGCCTTGCCGCCGGAGATGTAGTGCCATTGGGGCGTAGTGATAGAAGTCAATGGACCGTAGTAATTGGGGAAAAGAGGCGTCAGTTTGGCCTGTATCAGTTCGGAGATGACAGGCATGACTTGCGGGTTCCGACCGGGGCTGGTCCACAGCGTGGAGAGAGAAATGCCGGGCAAGGCGCTAGGCCCGTTGTAGGCAAGGCTGAGCAGAGTCGAGGGCAGGCTCACGGTGGAAACTGGTGTGGCAATGCGCACACCCGCCGGCACCTCGCCCGGCTCCCAAAAAAGCAGGGGCACATGGATGAGTTCACGATAAAGCGCGTTGAGGTGATCCATGAAGCCATGCTCGTTGAATTCCTCGCCGTGATCGGAGGTGATCACCACCAATGTGTTTTTATCCAGTCCCCGCTGGTGCAACTGCTGCAAAAATTCCCCCATTTCCGTGTCCACGTACTGAATGGCTCCGTCGTAGGCGTCCATTTCCGACTGCCGTTCCTGGGGTGTCAGTGAGGCAAACCAATCCCAGGCCATGGAAATGGGGGCAGAGGGGTGGGCCGCCTGGGTGAAGCGATGCAGATAAGGCTCTGGCGGCCGGTAAGGGTCGTGAACGTCGTAGTAGTTGAGGAAAGCGAAGAAGGGGTGGCGCTGGTCGGAGGCGATCCAGTGCAGGGCGTGCTGGCTAATCTGGCGCGCGTTACGGCGGCCGATACGGTCCTTGGCGATGTGCAGGTGATAGAGCAGTTGCTCCAGGCGCTCGCCATAGTAAGTCTGCGGGAAGGCGCTGGCCGGCGACTCGAAATCGTCTTCAAAGTGAATGAAGCCGCGCCCCAATCCGGTACGGCGGGAGAAAAAATAAGTGCTGGCGGAAAAGCCGGCGGTGCGATAGCCCAAGTGTTGAAAGGCCTCTCCCAGGGTGGGGAAATGAGGTACGAGACTGGATCCCATGTAAGTGGCGCCGTGCTGGTGGGGATAGAGGCCGGTCAGCATGGAAGCGTGCGAGGGCAAGGTCCAGGAGGAGGGCGCGATGGCATTTTCAAACAACACCCCCTGGCCGGCAATGCGGCTCAGGTTGGGACTGGTAGGGCGAGTGTAGCCGTACGTGGAAAGATGGTCGGCGCGGAGGGTGTCCACCACGATCACCAGCACGTTATGAGCACCCGGCGGAGAGGCGGGCAGATGGGAAATTTCCCGGCTTTCGTGCAGCCGCTGGAAGGTGGGAAGGCCGATTACAATCAGCGCAGCGACAGCCGCGACCCAAGGTAAGCTGCGGCGACGCGCGAGTCGTACATGCGGGTGGGTGAGCAACAGAGTGACGCCCAAGGCGAGCAGCAATGCCAGAAGCATCACTATGACAGTCTCAGCCAGCGGGTGAGCGGCAATGGCGTCTGGCCAGGGCGGAGGAAGCGCGGGTTCAACCACGGGCGAAATCACGCGCAACCAGTCGAAGAACATGAGCCAGGCAAACAGGCACGCGGCACGCAGGAAAAGCGAGGGGCGGCCGGTCAAAAAATTCCGCAGTGCCAGAAGCGGCAAAGCCACGATGACCGCGAGGATCAGGTCAACAGGAATGGGGACCCACGTGAGATCGAGGATGCGAAGGTGACGCACGTGAAAAAACAGAAGGCCCTCAACCATGCCGGTGATCAGGCCGAACCAGATCGCGACCAGCAATATGTCCTTGCGGGAAGTATCGTCCTGGGGAGCACGGTTAAGAGCCTGGTGCATATGGAGGAGCGGATCGAGGAGGCTCGAATATCAAGAGTCCACCTGGAATAATTCAGCAGCGGATGGAAGCCTCAACCCGTAAGTCAAGAGGATATCACGAGCAATTAGGGACGAATGAGGCGGGCGAGCAGGCAAGTTCGCACGTAGTATAATTTGCGAACTCAGCGAAATCGGAACGCGAATTCAGTGAGTCTTCCTGCAACCCAGACTACGGAGTCGTCCAGCAGTTTGGGTACTGCCACCATTCACATTTCCGGCTGGCGCGCCTTTCACGACAAGAAATTCTGGATTGTCTGGCTGGAACACGCGATTTACCTCACTTTACTGGTGCTGGTGGCTGCCCAGCCGTTCTCTGAGTGGACGGTGCTTTTCGTCTTTCGGATTGCCCTCGGATTGTGGGTGGTAAAGCTGGGACTCACCGGCTTCCAAGTGCGGCGGGAACCACTGGCCGTGCCTCTGCTGCTGTTCTTTCTTGCCACCGGCCTTTCCACGGTTTTCACATATGCGCCGCTGCTGAGTTGGTCGCGCATGGCCTGGTACAGCGTGGCGCTTATTTTTTTCCTGGTCACGCAAAACGTGAAAACCGGGGCACAGCTGAAGTGGCTGGTGGCGACACTGCTGCTTGCCAGTTCTATAACTGCCATACAAACGGGGTGGCAGTTCACAGCCGGGATCGGCACAGAGCTGCTTTATGTGCCGGCCGGGGCGATGCGCAATGCGGGGCTGCGTCCGCGGGACATCGTGCGCGAAATAAACGGACATTCAGCGCGGGGGCTGTGGCTGTGGCGGCGCGCGCTGAGATTCACCCAGCGCGATTCCGTTTTGCGGATGCACGTGGCGCGGCCGTTTCCCGGAGGTCTTAAGAACTATTACATGGCGGTTCCGCGCTCGACCGTAGAAGCCTGGCTGCGAACTCCTGGGCAGCTGGTTGCAAAGGGCTGTCCGCCGCGCGCGCAGGGGCACTTCTATCACGCTGTTCCTTTCGCCGGCATGCTCATGGTGATTGCCGCCCTGTGCTGGGGCCTCCTTCTGGCCAGCGGATGCGCCGCGCTGGGCAAGCGAATACTGCTGGGCCTGGTATTTGCCGGATTAGCAGCAAGTTTATGGGCCACGGTGACTCGATCTTATGTGCTTGCGTTGCTGGCAGCTTGCCTGGCGGCAGTCTGGATTACCTCGCGGTGGAAGGTGAGGGTCGTGGCTGTACTGGGCGCGATCGGGGTTGTGGTGGCCGGGTCCTTCTGGATTCACGACCGGCGCCAGGTTTCCTGGTTTAACAGCCGCGAGCCGGGCACGGAGTTCCGCGTGATGATGTGGCAGGCCAGTCCACGCTTGATCCGCGAGCATCCGCTGCTGGGAATTGGACTGGATAGCGTTCAGATGCCCGGCAACCGTTTTAACCTGGAGGCCTACAGAGTATTTCCTCTGCGCGGGGGCCACTTTCATTCCACCTACATCGAACTGGCGGTGGATTGCGGTCTGCCGGTTTTGGGTTTGTGGCTTTGGCTGATGGTGGCCTATTTCGGGCACCTGTGGCGTTTGCTGCGCTTGAGCGCGCAGGCAAACTGGTTCTACCGGGGACTGGCGTTGGGAATTTTCGGCAGCGCGGCCGCTTTTTATATTGGCTGCCTGGTGCAGTACACCCTTGGAGATGGCGAGGTCATGCCTCTGGTGTGGTTGTTCATGGGGTGCTCGGTTGTGTTGTACAGGATGCTGCAAGAGCACAAAACGGAAGACAGCCTCGGATTGAGCGCGAGTTGACGGCCGTTCGCTGGCGCTCCCTCGGACTCGCTCGCGCTCGCTATAAAACAATTTACGCTTGTGACCCAGGGCTGACGCCCTGGGCTAAAAGCTATTTCGCCTTGACGGGCTGGTGATCGGCAGTTTGCTGGTGATCGGCAGTTTGCCGTTTTTTCCTCCTTCCCAGTTTCGTGGCGGAACAGCGGCGCGTGCTGTACGCATCCAGCATCACTTGGAGGCGGTGGTCACCTCGCCGATGAAAACACCGAAGGGTTGAAGTTCAGTCTGCACGGCTTTGGAATCCAATAACAATTTGGCTGAGGTGGCCAGAAGCGTGGTTACGTGTGGGCTGGCGAAACCCTGCGAGGTCAGATTAAAGCTTGGCTTCTGCGCCGTGGAGGACATGTTCAGAACCACCAGCACCGCCTTCCCTTTATAAGAGCGCAGGTAGGAGAGCACGTTGCTGTCATTTTCATTAAGCGGAACATAACGGCCTTCGCGCAGCTGCAGGTTGGTGTGACGCAGAGCCAGCACGTGTTTATAGAAGTTAAGGATGGAGTTAGGATCCTTAAGTTCGGTGGCGGCGTTGTGAGTGCGATAGGTGTCCGGAACCGGCAGCCAGGGCTTGGCAGTGCTGAAGCCGGCGTTGGTGGCATCGTTCCACTGCATGGGGGTGCGCTCGCCGTCGCGGCCCTTCTCCTTGGGCCAGCCACGCCGGCCAATGGGATCCTTCACGTCCTCGCGGCGCTTGGGGTCGTTGTTCTGCATGCCGAGTTCCTCCCCGTAATACATGATGGGCGTGCCGCGCAAAGTCAGGTAGAAGCCGGCCAGCAGCTTGGCGATTTGGTCGTTGTGCTGGCCATCACCGTAGCGGTCGTATGCGCGGCGGATGTCATGATTGCTAAACACGTAGACCGGCCAGCCGCCGGCGGAGTCCACCGCCGCAATTTGCCGGCGGAACTCGGGCGGGGAGAGCTTGTTCACCTCTGTGAACAGGAAGTCCATGGGCATTTGCAATTCGTTGCCATGAGCGCCGTAATACTGCTTCAGCTCGGAGATGTCTTTGGTCCAGGTTTCCCCGATCAGCACGGCATCATTCTGGTCCGCCACCTGGCGCAACTGGCGCAGCACGTTGTGCAGTTCGGGCAGCTTGGTGTTGTACTTATTGACCATGTTGGGAAGGCCATAGGCGTTCGTGCCCGGCAGGGTGGGATTATCGTGCAGCTTGGGATCTTCGAAAAGCGTGTCCACCGCATCCAGGCGGAAGCCGGCCACACCGCGCTTGAACCAGAAGCCGGGCACGTCGAACATGGCCTTCTCCACGGCAGGATTGCGCCAGTTGAGGTCGGGCTGCTGGGCGTAGAAGAAGTGATAGTAGTACTGCTGAGTTTTCGAGTCCCACTGCCAGGCGGAACCGCCGAAAGTTGATTCCCAGTTGTTGGGTGGCTGGCCGGGGGCGCGCCCGTCGCGCCAAATATACCAGTCGCGTTTGGCAGCGGTGCGCGCGGAGCGCGAATTGATGAACCAGGGGTGCTGGTCGGAGGTGTGGTTCATCACGAAATCCATGATGATGCGTATGCCGCGCTGCTTGGCGCCGCGCTCCATGCGGTCGAAATCGGCCAGCGTACCGTACATGGGATCAATGTTGTCGTAATCGGAAACGTCGTAGCCGAAATCCACCTGGGGCGAGGGATAGCAGGGAGTAATCCAGATAGCATCCACGCCCAGGTCGTGCAGGTAGCCGAGCTTGGAGGTGATGCCGTTCAGGTCGCCGATGCCGTTGTTGTTGCTGTCGGCAAAGCTGCGGGGATAGATCTCATAAAAAACCGCGTGCTGCCACCATTGGTGGCCTTCGGCATCGCGGGTGGGCTGCTGCGCCTGGGCAGGGATGAAGAATAGAAGCGAGATGAACAAAAGAAGAGCGCATGATTCGAGCATCGGTTCCTCATTTCGTGCCGTCCCTGCCGGGACTCGTTGTGTATTACTGGGAGCGTTCCCAGGACTTCCGTCCTGGGCTTTACTATATCGCCCCTTTCGGGGCTCAGTTGAGCCGACCAGATGGTTTACCGCCCAGTCGTAGCCGAGGTCGGTGCCGAAACAAGATGGACGGTCACGGTGGATTTTTCATATTCAGAGCGACTGGTTGCCGGAAAACTGACGTGTAAGACGCCCAAGCCGTCCGCCAACTTTACCACCTCTGCGCCGTCCACCGACGCGATCTGGCCGGAATCGCGCAAGGCCAGCTCATAATGCTGGCCGCTGATGCCTGCTAACTTCAATGTGAGCACATTGCGGTCTGCGCTCCAGGCTTGAGACATGACCTTCAGGGCACGGGAACGAGCACCTAGCGGTGGCAGAGGGTTTGCAAAATCCACGCCGAAGTCGTTGCGGAAATGAATGCGCACGGTGTTATCGCCGTCAAAAACGGAGAAGCGCACGCGCACGTGCTGGTCTTCGGCATTGGCCTCGGCCTGGAAGGGCGCGGGGCGCCTATTGATTTCCACACCTGTCACCTGAGCGCGCAAGCTCATTGAAGGCGCAAACACCAGAGTGCAATCGCCACGTCCGCTACGATGGATCTGAAGTCTAATTTCGTCATCCGTCCGCGCATAGGTGAAGTTCAGAGAGACAGGCCCGACGCGTTCGTTGTGAATTTGGAACGTATTCCATTGCATCGGCAAATGAGGAGCAAAGACCAGAGTATGGCGGGGAACGTCGGTCCGCAAGCCCATCATGCCTAGCAGGAGGGGGCTGACCACCATGGCCGCTGACCAGATCTGGTGCGGCGAGGCAGTGGAGAGGCCCTGGTAGTAGTCGCCGGAGAGAACCTCGGTGACATGTCCGAGTGATCCGTCAAGGGCCAGCAGAGCATTGGCGCGCAGGTTGGCATAAGCGGGCAAGGTGCGGTGGTAGCGGTATTCGCCCACGCTGGCCCAGCCGCTGAACAGCGGCCAGACGCTGCCGTAGTGATAACCACCGGGATCGTAACGGGGATCATGGTCGGAGATGATGCGCGCGCCCCAGTCGGCCTCGGAGTCGGGAGCGGCGAGGCGGTCAATCATCGCCTCCGACTTGTTGTCGTCGAGCAAATGAAACCACATTGGGACAGTGGCCAGAATGCTGGCAACGTCAATCTGCCGGTCATGCGGATCGAGCCCAAAAGCGAAGATTTTGTTTTGCGAGTCCCAGAAGGATTGGTTGAGCAGGGGCAGTTGATGTTGGATAGACTGTTCCAGTTCGTCGACGAC
>DATFDP010000217.1:0-13655 GCA_035252015.1 Terriglobales bacterium | reverse complement strand
TGGCCAGCAGAGCGGCCAGGAAGCCGAAGAATTCTGACAACATGGCCAGCAGGCGCTCACGTAGCAAACTGTCCTGGACCTGATCAGCGAAAACCGTGAACTGCAGGTCAATAGCGGGATTAACCTGGGTGATGGCATTCTTGATTTCGTCCATCAGCGAGCCCAGAGACAGAGTGGAACGGACCATGAGGGTAGCGTCAGAATCGGGCTCGTCATCCTGCGAGGCGGGGAGATAGGCAATCGGACCAAAATCCTCCCGCAGATCGGTGTATTTGGCGTTTTTCACCAGCCCCACGATTTCAATCACAGGATGAGGCTTGTTCACCTCGTCTCCCTCGCGGAAAGTCCTGCCCAGGGGACTGGCGCCGCCAAAGAATTTTTTGGAAAAAGCTTCGTTGACAATGGCGACAGGGGAAGAATGCAAGCCGTCGCGGCTGTCAAAATCGCGTCCCGCCAGTAATGGCGTTTCCGTGGTGCTGAAAAAGTGATCGCTTACACGGTTCAACCTGGAGGTATCTTTCTTGTTCCCATTGATGAAGATGTAATTGTTCCAACCGGTGCCGCTGACGGGAATGACCACAGCAGTAGCGGCGCCATCCACGCCGGGAAGGGCTCGCACCCGCTCCAGCAACTGGTGCTTGTATTCCTGCCGCTGGGAGGTGGGAGTATTGAGCCGCGTGAAGTCGGCATCGGCCACCAGTATCCCCGTGCGTTGGAAGCCGGCGTCCAGAGTCAACAATTTGTGGAGGCTACGCACAAACAACAGCGCGCCCACCAGCAGTACCAGCGACAGGGCCACCTGGCAGACCACAAAAAGGCGGCGCAGCCCGAAGCGTTCACGAGTGGCAGTGAGGCCGCGGCCGGCGGTGTTCATGGCTGCGGCCGGCGAAGTGTGGACAGCCCGCCAGGCCGGAGTCAGGCCGAACAGCAGGCAGGTGAGCGCGGCTAGCCCGGCAGTGAAGGCCAGCATGTACCAGTCAATTGCCAGATCTAGAAACAGCCGGTTGTCCCGGGTGCTGAGGTAAGCCACTAAGAAGCGGTTGACCATGCGCGCCAGCCCCAGTCCCAGGACAGCCCCGGTAACGGCGAGCAGCAGGCTCTCGGTCAGCAGTTGCCGCAAGAGGCGGCCGCGGGCTGCTCCCAAAGCCAGCCGTACCGCAAGCTCGCGCTCGCGGGCGCTGGCCCGCGCCAGCAGAAGGTTGGCCAGGTTGGCGCAGGCGATCAGCAGCACCAGGCCGGCAATGCCCAGTAACAGCCACAGCAGAGTTTCATAATCGCTGCGCAATTGCGAGACTCCGTGGAGCGCGGGTAAGGCCACGAGACGCAAGCTAAGATAATGTTTCACTTCTCCCGCGGCGTAAGAAGGAGGCACGGTTTCCCGAAATACCGAGGGCGAGATCGCCTGCAGCTGGGCGCTGGCCCGGGCCACAGCCCAGTCCGGTTTTAGGCGGCCCATCCCCGCCAGCCACCACGAGTACCGGTTGTTGAGGCGGTTGTCTTCAGGGTTGAGAATTGCCTCAGCGCACAAGGGAATAGCGATGTCGAAAGCGTGACCAACTTCCAGGCCAAAAAAACCGGCCGGCGCAACGCCGGCAACCTGGAAGGGGTGGCCGTTGAGGGTAAGGACGGAGCCGACAGCCGAAGTGTTGCCGCCGTACTGCCGCTGCCAGAAACCATAGCCCAGAACTGCCATCGGGGCGCCGCAACCGGGCTGGTCGTCGGATGGAGCCAGCACGCGTCCAAGGACTGCGGGCACGCCGAGAACATTGAAGAAATCACCACTTACCATCAGCCCGCGAGCGGTGCGAACTTCCCCGCCGGTATTCAGATTGAAGGTGGCGTTAGACCAGGCAAACACTCCAGAGAAGCCTTGCTGGAGTTGCCGGATTTGCTGCCATTGCGGGTAGGTCAAATAAGCATAGGGACCATTAAAATTGCCGGTGCGGACGTTCTGGGCCGGAATTCTGATGAGCGCGAGTTGCTGCGGATCGCGGACCGGCAGCATTCGTATGCGCACCGCGTCCAGCATCTGGAAGATGGCGGTGTTGGCGCCAATGCCCAGAGCAAGAGAAAGTATGGCCGCTGCGGTGAAGGTAGGATTCAGCCGGAAAAGCCGGGCGGCGTAGCGCAAGTCCTGCCACAGGGCTCCCGCAAGGGACCCCGAATTTGCCGCGCCCAAAGCCGGGGCGGGCGGCGGGGCAGATGGCAGGCTGCCAAACTGCTGCCGCAGTTCCTCTTCTGAAAGCTCGGCCAGCGCCGTTCGCGCCGCCTCTTCGTCGGCCATGCCGGAGCCGCACAGTTCCTGCCAGCGATCGTCGAGATGTTGAGAGAGTTCCTCGACAATCTCCGCTTCGCGCGCCAGCTTCAAGCCGGTGCGGCTAAGGCGCGAGCGGATCTGCTCTTTCCAGTCAGGCATTTTCCATTCCGGTTACACGATTCATGGCGGCAACAAATTCCCGCCAGATACTGCGCTGCCACTTGAGCATTTCCCGGCCGGCGGGGGTCAGGCGGTAGTAGCGGCGGCGGCGCTGGCCCGGCTTTTCCACCCAGCGGCCCTGGATCCAGCCGCGCTTCTCCAACCGATAGAGCAGCGGATAAAGCGAGGCTACGTTGAAGTGAAGCGCGCCGCCGGAGCGCTGGTCTATCAGGGTGTTGATTTCGTAGCCATGACGGGGCCGGCCTTCCAGCAGGGAGAGGATCAGCAGCTCCGCGCTTCCCTTCTTCAGTTCGCGATCGAGCATGTCGCCCATATATTGCATAAACATATATGGCAATAGCATGGTGGCTGTCAAGGGAGGCTCGCACGGCGCGCTCGACGGTACACCCCTGGTAGGCTTACTGGCTCTTGGGACGGGTTTGCAGCACGGGCGGCCGATTGCTGGCGGGCTTGGCTGCGGCGGGCGCCGGCTTCCAGGCCAGCGGATTGGCGGGCGCGTTAGGGTTCACGCCAAAATCCCACACGTACAGGTTCATCTCCTTCGGACTAAGCATCTCCACCACGGCATATTCGCCCGGCTGCAGGTCGGCGCCGGGCGTCACCTTCACCCAGTTGCCGATGAGGCGTTCGAAAGTCGAGGGCACGAATTTCTGCTCCTGGCTGACTTTCCCATAGACCGCGATCTTCAGATTCCCCAGCACCCGCTTGTCCTTCTTCTGCTCCAGGCGCACCAGTCGATAGGGTTGAACGGGTCCGATGTCCGCCGCTTTGCCCTTTTCTTTCTTCGCATCCTTCGTCTGGGTTGCCTTCTCTGCTTCCTCGGTTTTCTGCTGCAGTGTCGCGTCGGCAGGCTGATCGGGTGCCATGTTCACAAAAATCACTGGCCGGCTCTGGTGTACCTGCACCGGAGCGTGCTCTCCCGGCAACTCGATAGACTGCTTGGCCGATGCCAGCGGATTAATCGCCGCACTCAAAACATTACGCTTGATGTTTTTGTTGAGGTCGCCAGCGTCCTGCTGCAGTTCCAGCAGTTGCGGCTGACCCTGGTAAGCATCCAGCACAAAAACGCCTTCGAAATCCGGCAAGTTCAGGCCGGGCGCGGCTTGCGGCGTAGGCGCCTCATCGGCGGTATCTACCTTGAGTTCTTCGTCCACCTGCCGCTGAATTTCGGGCGGCGGCGCTCCTGCTTCCCGCCCCTGGTTGTACTTTCTGGTGGCATCCCAGTCCACCAGCGAGTTGGGCATCTCTTCCCACTCATTACGCTCAGCGCTGTAGTAGCGCACACGGTCGCCCCTGACTTCCCATTTCGTGACGGCCTGGTAGGAGCCATCCTTCAGGACCAGCCGCTTGGCCAATTCCTGCGCCTGGGCGGGCGAAAACAGGGCGAGGGCCAGCAGGGCCGCGGCCGCCAGGGAACACCATCTCCGCATAGTACGTATTATCTCGCGTTCAGGAATTCTGTGCCGATTAGATGCAGTTGGCGGCGCTCCGAGTAGCGAAATGTGGTGTCGGGTACAATAAACGGGCGTAATAGAAGCAGTTAGCGTTCAGCACTCAGCATTCAGTCCTTAAACCCTCGGAGACTTCCATGAAAGCCTTTACCTTACAGGTCATTCTTATCCTATGCCTGGTTCCTGGGATTGCTCTCTGCGGATCCGGCCCAACCGCGAACCCGGCGCCGGCGGCCCCGCCTTCCCCAGCTGAAGACGGCACCATGCCTGCCCTGACCGCAATTGCGGGCCAAGGCATGATGAACACACGCGCTTACGATGAACTGCAAGACCTGAGCGACAACATCGGCGGCCGGCTCACTGGCTCCCCTCAGGCGGCCAAGGCCATCGAGTGGGGACAGGAGCGCATGCGCGCCATCGGGTTGAGCAATGTACACGCGGAAAAATGGCAGCTTTCCCACGGCTGGACCCGCATTTCTGCCAACGCCGAGCTCACCGCTCCCATCCAGCGCAAGCTGAGCGTGGATTCCATGGGCTGGGTCGGCTCCACGCCTAAGGGCGGGGCTGAGGGCGAGGTGGTCCCCGTCAACATGTACCAGCTCGACCAGGAAATGAAAGACAACGCCGGAAAATGGGGCGGCAAGGTGCTGCTGATGGTGGAGAAAGGCGAAAAGCCTAGCCGCGAGGACATGATGAAGCTGTTCGGCAAGTTCGGCCCGTTCCTGAAGGCGGCCTTTGCCGCGCACGCTATTGGCGTCATTGGCGGGCAGGGCGGCTCCACGGCCCAAGGCATGCACCTGACGCACACCGGCTCGCTGGGCTTCGATGCCTATTACGACCTTCCTGTGGTCAGCATGATTGCTGAGGACCAGGAGCAGCTCGAGCGCTTCCTGGACCATGGCAAGACGGTACGGGTAAAGCTGGATGTGCAAAACCGGGTGAGCGGTCCGGTGGAGAGCGCCAACGTTGTCGGCGATATCCCAGGAACGGAACACCCCGAGCAAGTAGTGGTAATCGGCGGTCACCTGGATTCCTGGGACCTCGCCGAGGGCACAACCGACGACGGCGTGGGCGTGGCCACCACGCTGGGCGCGGCCGAAGCCATCATTAAGTCTGGCCAGCGCCCCCGCCGCACCATGCGCTTTGTGCTTTTTACCGGCGAGGAGCAAGGTCTGCTGGGCTCGTTGGCTTATACCAAAACTCACAAGGACGAGATGAAGAACCACGTAGGCGCGGTGATTCTGGACAACGGGCAGGGGCCGGTGGTCAGCCTCAACCTCGGCGGACGGGATGACCTGATTGCCGCGGTGCAGAAGTTCACCGACTCCGTGAAGGCCTTTGGCGAGGTCAAGGTGGACGACCGCACGGTCTTTGGCACCGACGCCGGGCCTTTCATTCTTGCCGGACTCCCGGGCATCAACATGGGCCAGGACTCGCCGGAGTATAAGTACACACACCACTCGGCGGTAGATACCTTCGACAAGGTCAGGCCCGACCTGCTCACGCGCGACAGCACGCTGATGGCGCTGACCGCCTTCTGGATCGCCGACCGGCCGGAGCGACTGGCCAGCCCCTGGTCGCCGCAACAAACCGCCGCCATGCTCACTAAGAAGCACGAGGACACCATTCTGAAAATGTTCGGGATGTGGCCGTTTGGCGACTTGGGCGGCAGCGCAGCCGAGAAAACAAAGTCCGGTGGGAACTAAAACCTATTTCACCGCACAGACGCCGAGCACGCCCAGGAATCTATATGCCTGTTGTTGCCCCGCCGCCTCTCCCTGGCTCGACCCCTGCATAATCCAAAGCAGTGCGCAGCACTCTATGGGATTGGGCGAACAATGAGCGGGTACAGGGTCACCTGCCGGAAGCCGCTGCTGCATTACATGATTTCAAAAGCTTTTCTTGGCGTACCCGGCGTGCTCGGCGGTGAAAAAAGACCTACTCGACATTCACTTTGATCATTTGGGTATTCACGCCGCCAGCAGGTCCCTGGGCGGTGACGGCGATGGTGGAGGGACCCTCGGGCAGAAGAATGAAGTGCTTGAAACTGCAGTGGTCGAAAATCAGGGGCACGCGCTCGCCATTGATCATCACGGCGGCATCGCAGTCGGCACTGCCTTTGATCTCCACCACTTGACCGGTCTGCCGCATGTCGTTGATTTGCAGCTTGGGAGTGGGTGGCTGCGAAGCCACGCGTTGCGCCGCACGGCGCACCCCTGACGGCTGGTTCCTGGCCACGCTCCCCCCCGGCCGGCTCACTAACAGCCACCCGGACATGCCGATCAACAACAAAGCGGCAGCAGCGTACAGGAGGGTTCTGCTTCCCGCACCTTGCAGCTTAACTCGCAGCCCGGCCAGATTGAACATAGGTACGCTTGTGCTCGGCTAAGCGGGCACACTTCACCATCCACAATTCAACCCCATGGTAAGCGGAATCAGTCACTTGCCCAAGTCACGAGAGTAATCCCCCTTTTGGTTGTACCTGGCTGCCATGAACTGCTTGAACGCGGGCTGGTCTGGCTAACTTGCCCCGCAGAGTTGTATTGGTATTCGTCAGGGGCACGGCCTTGGCCGTCCCGAAATGGCGCCAGGTTATGCTGCGGCTTCAGCCGTTGTGGGTCTGAACGGCGTGCGCCGGCAGCGGCTAAAGCCGGATTCCTTAAAAAGTCCTATTTCGGCACGTCTGAAGACGTGCCCTGATACAAGTACGGTTAGCGCCCCTCTTATGCATATACTTCGGACTCTCAAACACTCGGAAAGGGAGCAATAGCTACCCCAGGCTCCAGAAATCACCCGTTAAGCCGACTTTGGCGAAAACCTCCTGAGCCTCCTGCGCGTTGAACGGGCACCACTTGGGGCTCAGCCGGTCGCCATACCATAGACCCGCCAACTCCCAGCCCTGTTGCAAGGAGAAAGTTCCGCCGGGCCCGTACTTCCACTGCCGGCACCAGCGGTCCACATGCTGTTCCGACCGGAACAGGAGGATGGTTTTTCACGTGAAGACAACATCCTCGTACCAGCGGCGGGCTGGCACGGCGACGTGGATCAGCCCTTCGTGCGGAAGCAGCGTACCTCCCTTCACCTGCAGCGTCATCTCCAGGTTGCAGCAAGCGCACGAGGCGGGAATGGTGGCGTCCTGGCCCAGCATGGCGGGAATGCCCAGTGCATCCCAGATGCAGTTTGCGTAATATGTCCGCCCGCCGGTTTCCACCGGAAAAGTAGTAGGAACAGCCGAAAAAGGCGCCACTCGCCACAACTCTCCGTTCTCCGCCAGCATGAAGGCGTGCGACTCGCTCAGGCGGGCATAGCCGGCCCGAATCGCGGCTTCGCTGCCGCCCATCTCCACCGCAGCCTGAGCCACGGTCGGAGCCTTGCCGCTGACGATAACCTGACGGTAGGTATACAACCGTAAGGAGTTATCGAATTCTGACTGTCCCGCCGCAGCCGCCATCTTTTCTTCCTTATTTGGGACTAGTTCCCGGATGGGAATTCTGCCATAATTGATCGTGCACCCCATCCGCACCCTGCAGTCCGCCAGAAATGCGCGGGCCGGGGACTCCGGGCGTGCTCCCAGCCAACAATCTAGACGAGCGAGGCGACGATGTCGGCAAAGTATATCTTCGTGACCGGCGGAGTGGTGTCTTCTTTGGGCAAAGGCTTAGCGGCGGCTTCCATTGGATGCTTGCTGGAAAGCCGCGGCCTCAAAGTCAACATGCAGAAGATGGACCCCTATCTGAACGTGGATCCGGGCACCATGTCGCCTTTTCAGCACGGCGAAGTTTTCGTCACTGACGACGGCGCCGAAACCGACCTCGACCTCGGGCACTACGAGCGCTTCACCCACGCCCGCCTCACTCGCGATAACAACTGGACCACCGGCCGCATCTACGAGCAGATCATCGCCAAGGAGCGCCGCGGCGACTACCTGGGCAAGACTGTGCAGGTGATTCCTCACGTCACCAACGAGATCAAAGCGGCCATGAAGAAGATCTCGCAGGATGTGGACGTGGCCATCGTCGAAATTGGCGGCACCGTAGGCGATATTGAATCTCTGCCTTTTATCGAAGCTATCCGCCAGATGCGTCAGGAATTGGGCCGTGAAAACACGCTGTTCGTGCACACCACGCTGGTGCCATTCATCGCCGCCGCCGGCGAGCTCAAGACCAAGCCCACGCAGCACTCGGTGAAAGAGCTCCTGAGTGTTGGAATCCAGCCTGACATCCTGCTCTGCCGCACCGATCGCTTCCTTTCCAAAGAAATCAAGTCAAAAATCGCGCTCTTCTGCAACGTGGAAGAAGAAGCGGTGATCACCGCCAAAGACGTGGCCTCCATCTATGAGGTACCGCTCGTGTTCGCGCGTGAGGAAGTAGATACTCTGGCCTTGAAATACCTGCACATTGAGGCCCGCCAGCGCGACCTGTGCCCTTGGGAAGATTTGATACACCGTGTCTACAACCCCAAGGACGAGGTGACAATCGGAATTGTGGGCAAGTACGTCGAATACGAGGATTCCTACAAGTCGCTGAAGGAAGCGCTGGTACACGGCGCGCTGGCCCACAACCTGAAGCTGAACGTGAACTGGATTGAGGCTGAAGGGTTGGAGACCAAGGATCCGGACGACCGCAGCTACGAGGCGCAACTCGAGGACTACGACGGCCTCCTGGTGCCGGGCGGCTTCGGCAAACGCGGAATTGCCGGCATGCTGAACGGCATCCGCTACGCCCGCGAAAAGAAGGTTCCCTATTTCGGCATCTGCCTGGGCATGCAGACGGCATGCATCGAATACGCGCGCAATGTGTGCGGCCTGGAGGACGCCAACTCCAGCGAGTTCGACCCCGCCACGCCCCACCGCGTCATCTACAAGTTACGCGAATTGCGTG
Source organism: Terriglobales bacterium (assembly GCA_035252015.1). GTDB lineage: Bacteria > Acidobacteriota > Terriglobia > Terriglobales > Acidobacteriaceae > JAICWP01. Next base: position 4,887 of record DATFDP010000217.1, on the reverse strand, counting down.
GCGTGGAGGAGTTGGGCGGCACCATGCGCCTGGGCGCGTGGCCCTGCAAGATAGAGCCCGGCACACTGGCTCACAAAGTCTATGGCCAGTTGGAGATCAGCGAGCGCCACCGCCATCGCTACGAGTTTAACCGCGAGTATGAAGGCCCGCTTACCGCCGCCGGCCTGCGTATTTCTGGCTCAACCCCGGACGGCACGTATGTAGAGATGGTGGAGATACCCGGGCACCCCTACTTCCTGGGCTGCCAGTTCCACCCTGAGTTCAAGTCCAAACCACTGGAGCCGCATCCGCTGTTCAAGGCCTTTTTGGGGGCGGCCTATCAACACGGGCTGCAACGCCGGGAGCAGAAGGAGCGTGCAGAGGTAGAGCTGTTCATGCGCCCCGAGAAAGTCGGCCGGAGATAAATTCACTCACCGCCGAGTTCTCGGCGTCTCGGCGCTGAAAAAGGTTTTGAACTGATAACTGGGAACTGACAACTGGCAACTGTCTTCAAAGTCGGTAATTTCGAGATCGGCGGCGGCGAACTGTTCCTCATTGCCGGTCCCTGCGTTATCGAAAGCGAAGAGCACGCCCTCAAGATGGCGGAATCCATCGCCGGCGTCGCCCGCGCCCTCCGCCTGCCATACATCTTCAAAGCTTCCTACGACAAGGCGAATCGCACCTCCCTGAAGAGCTATCGCGGCCCAGGCCTGGACGAAGGGCTGCGCATCCTCAACAAGATTGCCCGCACCGTGCACGTACCGGTTCTGACCGACGTGCACGAAGCGGTGGATGTACAACGCGTGGCAGAGATCGCGGATGTCGTCCAGATTCCAGCATTCCTGTGCCGGCAGACCGATCTGCTGGTGGCGGCAGCCCGGAGCGGACGCGCCATCAATATCAAGAAGGGACAATTCGTCTCGCCCTGGGACATGCGGCACGCGGTGGAGAAGTGCAAGGCCGCGGGGAACGAGCAAATATTCGTAACCGAGCGCGGCTCCTCCTTCGGCTATAACAATCTGGTCGTGGACATGCGCTCGCTGGCCATCATGCGCGAGTTCGCGCCCGTGGTGTTCGACGCCACTCACTCCGTGCAGCTCCCGTCAGCGGCGAGCAACGGCGAGGGTGCGGTCAGCGGCGGCCAGCCCGAGTTTATTCCCCTGCTGGCGCGCGCCGCCGTCGCTGCTGGCGTGGATGGCGTGTTCCTGGAAGTACACGACAATCCCAAGCAAGCCCTCTCCGACGGCGCCAACGCCCTGGAACTGATCCGACTGCGCAGCGTGCTGCAGGAACTTGTAGCTGTGCAGAAAGCCGCGCATCCCGCCCGCACCGCCGAACCCGCAAGAAGCTGATTCCCTGCTGAGCGTCCACATCATTCGCTTTACGACTTCTCTGAGCCAAAAGGGAGCGCGCGCCAGTGTGGAAGCACCCGGGTTCAGCCGGGTGATCAGGGATGTTTTTTATTCTGAGCGGAGTTCGGTCCGCGAGAAATTCCGAAGGGAGACGAAACAGGCGGGAGCGGTGTGGCTGGCCTGACATCGTTGTGCTTCGGCCGCGCCCAAGGCAGGGAAACGATAAAAACCTGTCTCCACCACTCTCGCCTGTATTGGCCCAAAGATCTGAATGTTTAGGATGCGATTTTGGCCCGTCGCGTTTAAAGAAAATCAGTAATAATCCGAACAACTTAGGAAGAAGCCGCATTGCGGGCAGCTCAGCTTGCAGCGCACCTCCTCCAGCTCCGCCGAGCAATTCGGGCATATGCGCACGGCATCCACTCCTCCCTTTGCCGCCGCGGTCCCCTGCTCCGGAACCGGTCCGGAGGCGCGGTTCGCGCTGCTTTTGTGCCCTGCCTGGTCCATTATTTCCCCACTGTGTGCCAATTCCCGTCGCCCGGAGCCGAAACCAGGAGCCGAGTGTACGAAGTGGAGGGCCGGCACTGAATCGGATGCCGGCCCCATGGGACTAAATCAGGCGGTCTTCTCCTTAGGCAGGTGCTGCTGCTCCGCCGCATAGTTGGCCATGCGCCGCTTCATTTCTTCCGGCGAAACATCTTCCACGTGGGTGGCGATGGTCCAAAGATGACCAAAGGGATCGTATATGCTGCCGCTGCGGTCACCGTAGAACTGGTCTTTGACTTCCTTGTCTACGCGGCCACCGGCGGCCACCGCCTGCTTGAACATGCGGTCCGCATCATCCACGTAGACCATGAGTCCGATTGGGGTGCTGCCCTGTGGGGCCTGATAGCCCATCTGCGGCATCTCCTCGCCCATCATAAAAATGGAGTCACCGATCTTGAGCTCGGCGTGCGCCACTGTGCCATCGGGCATAGCCATGCGCATGACTTCGGTGGCGCCAAACGCCTTCTTGTAGTAGTCAATGGCTCTGGCCGCACCTTTGATGACCAGGTAGGGAGTGATGCTGTGGTATCCCTCGGGAATGGGCTTCACTTTCGCCATGAGTGCTCCTCCTTTTTGGGAATTGATTTGGCTTTCAGGATAACGCAAAAGCAAGTTGCTGGTTGTCGGAAGGTTCCAGTGCCGCGGTCATCAGCTGCTACTGCCAGCTACTCCATGCTGTATATTGTCCGTGCTATTCAAGGAGACAGCCATGAAAGCAGCCATCGTGATGGTTATCGCGGTTGCCACGGTCGTGGGTGTGAACGCGGCCCAGCACAAGAAAAATGCCCCGGAGACAAGCACAGCCGTGCAGGGTCCAGCCGGTGCCCAACTGGAGCAAATCGAACACAAGTGGGCGGAGGCCGAGGTCAAGCACGATCCGGCCATGATTGCGCCCTATTTGGACGACACGTTTGTGCAAACCAACCCGGACAACAGCGTAAGCACTCGTACCGAAGTCCTGGACGGGATCGGCAAAGGCGACGCCACGCTTACCGCCGTGGACCTGGCTGAGATGAAAACCCAGAGCTATGGCGATGCCGCCGTTATCACGGGCCGCTACACCGAAAAACGCGAGGCTAAGGGCAAGCACATGACCGCTGGCCGCTTTACCGATACTTACGTGAAGCGCAGCGGGAAGTGGAAGTGCGTGGCATCGCACGACTCCGTGGCAAGTCACTGAAAAGCTTCAGCGCGGAGGGCGCGGAGAAGGGTTTCAAGGTTTCAAGGTTTCAAGGTTTCAGAGGTTTCAAAATTTCAAGTGCGATTTTCAAGTTTCGAGAGGCCTGTGCTCGTGGCTTCAAATCATCCGGCAACTGACAACTGACCACTGGCCACTGACAACTGCTGCTACGCGTTGGCTGGCTTGGTGAGGGCGTCGAGGGCGTCCTGAATGTTATCGAAAATAAGGAACAGCCGATCCACCCCGGTAATGTGAAAGACGCGCTGCACCCGGGGCTGCACGCCGCTCAAGATGAGCTGGCGCCCGGTCTTGCTGCAGGAAACAGAGGCGGTAACCAGGGAACCCAGTCCGGCTGAATCAACGTAAGGCACATCGGTCAGGTCGAGGAAGACACTATTGGCGGTCTCCACCCGCAGGGCATTCTGCAGGGGAGGAAGGGTTTCGAATGTCAGCGGCCCACTTAGACGAAAAACGCGCTGCGAATCCAGTGACCCGTGAAATTTTTCCACCACCAAGGACTCGTCCATAGGGCTGGCCCAACCGTGGGAGAAGCCTATCACACGCCGACTAAGTGAGCGAGGGTGGAGGTGAAAAACGCAGCCCAGTCTGAGTGATTGCAGAGCGGGGACTGGTCTGACCACCACATGCCTGCGCACCCCCCACCCCCCATCGGTCGAGTCGAAATCTTTGCTTTCAGCTACTTAGCCGCGAGGGCTCCGGCCAAAATCTTCAAAGCAAAGAATTTACTCGCAAAATCTTTGGAACCAAGAATTTACCGCGCCAAGAGCGAGGCGTTAGTCCTCTCTCCAACTGTTCTACTTCCATGATAGCGAAACGCACCTGTATTCTGTGCCACCGCCGCCGGAAAAATTTTTCAGGCGGATGCTGCCACGGCTGAGGGCTGCCGCTCCTTCGCTCCCATGATGACCAGCCACAGCATGATGGCCAGTTCTCCGAACATGATGGGAAAGGAGTAGTTCGCGACCACGTCTTCGTATTGCGGCCACATGATGCTGGTGACGCTTTGCGCCACGTAGGCGAAGCAGTTGAGCACCAGCCACACGCCCAGGAAGCGAGGCAGGAAGCGGGATTTGTAGACCAGCAGGCCGAAAGGCAACAGCCAGAGACCCCAGAAAACCTCGTTCACCACCACGCCATGGTGATGCAGGCGGAGGAAGAGCATGGCCATGGCTTCGCGCTGCGGCTTGTCAAACACGGAGAGGAAGTCGGCGCCACGCACCAGCAGCAGCGTGGCCGCGTCGTTAAGGGTGTTGAGAAAGTAGATGGGAGTGACCATCAGGGCGCCAAGGACCACGACCAGGGCGGCCAGGAACTGGTCCACGCCCTTGAACAGGCGGTAAAGCGCCAGAGTGAGAAAGATGCCCATGACCGCGGTAAACAGGTCGGTGAGGATGCCCAGGCGGAAGAGGGTCTGGTGGGCGGCGATGTTGCTGGCAGTAGCCGCCGCGTTGCCGCTCACGATCAGCTTGGTGGGAATGTAGATGAGGCGCAGCGGCGCGGTGAGGAGTGTGAGGTAGAGAAGCCCGGCGACTCTGGCATTGCGGCTGAGCGTGGTCATAGCATGCCCCCTTGAGGCGGGATTTTAGCCGGAGGTACGGAGGAGGGGGAGGAAAAGTTCAGGGGGATAAGCCAACTAAGGGCCGGGGAAGAACGCTGTTCCCTACATCTTTTTTGTCATTTTGAGAGAGGGTGAACGCCCGAGTCGAGAGATCCCCCTACGCTGATGGATGGACTAATTCGACTAAAGGGAGTTATCGGGAGAACTCCCCGAAGCCTTTGTTCCATTCGTGAGAAACGCAGGGGTCCTTC
>DATFDP010000216.1:0-61282 GCA_035252015.1 Terriglobales bacterium | reverse complement strand
CAACGACTCCAAGGCCACCAACGTGGACGCCACCATCAAAGCGCTGGAATCATTTCCCGCCAACATCCACCTGATTCTGGGTGGAAAAGACAAGGGCAGCGACTACACCGTGCTCAAGCCGCTGCTGAAGGAGCGGGCGCGGCGGGTGTATACGATCGGGGCGGCGGCGGAGAAGATCGAATCGCACCTGGGGGGGATCGTCGAGGTGGTGCGCGCTGGGACGCTCGACGCGGCAGTGAAACGCGCGGCGGCGTCAGCCGACAGCGGCGACGTGGTGCTGTTGGCGCCGGCCTGCGCCAGCTTCGACCAGTTCGAGAATTACGAACACCGCGGGACGGCGTTCAAGCAGACAGTGCGAGCATTGGCGGAGCAGGCGTAAAGACACCGCAAAGTCCCTCGACTGGCGCTCAGGATGACAACGAAACCTTGGAACTCGAAACCTGAAACTCGAAACTTGAAACCTCCGAAACCTCCGAAACCTCCGAAACTTTGAACCCTTCTCCTAAGGTTTACTTCCAAGGAGCCACTCCACATTTTTTCTCCCGAATCCTCTGTGCCTCTGTGCCTCGACAATGAGAGATTCTTTTCAGGGCTATGGCTAGACGTGTCAGTGTAGACAGAACGCTGTTCACGGTCACGGTGCTGCTGGTGTTTATCGGGCTGGTGATGGTGTTCAGTGCCTCCGCGGTGGTGGCCAAGGACCGCTACGGCTCACCCTACACATTCCTGATCCGGCAGGTGGTGTGGGCAGCGGCGGGGCTGGCGGCCATGTTTGCCACCATGAAAATTGATTACCGGCGCTACAAGCAGCCCTCGGTAGTCTTTTCCGTGCTGGGCGCCACCACTCTGCTGCTGATTTCGGTCTTCTTCCTCGACCGCTCGCACAATACGCATCGCTGGATCCACGCCGGGTGGTTCTCGCTGCAGCCCTCGGAAATCGCGAAGCCTGCACTCATCTTGTTCCTGGCGTATTTCCTTGAATCCCGCACCCGCCTGATGGACGATTGGCGCAACACGCTGCTGCCCGCCATTGTGCCCACTGTGGTGTTTCTCGGGCTGATCGTCAAGGAGCCCGACCTGGGGACTGCTATCGCTTGTGCCGGCATTACGGGAACTGTCCTTTACGTCGCCGGCATGCGCCTGCGCTATTTCGGCTATGGTCTGGCGGCGTCGGCCCCGGTTCTGTACGGACTTATCTTCCACGTGAAGTGGCGCTACGAGCGCATCCTCGCGTTTCTGAACCCCTGGGCCGACCCCCAGGGTCACGGCTTCCACATCATTCAATCCATGATTGCCGTGGGCACTGGCGGGCTGATTGGCGTCGGGCTGATGGAAGGCAAGGAAAAGCTGTTCTACCTGCCGGAACCGCACACGGATTTCATCTTTGCCGCGACAGCGGAGGAGGTGGGACTGGTGGGTTCGGTAGTGATTGTGGCCCTGTTCCTGCTCTTCCTTTACCGCGGGATTCGCGCCGCCGTGCTCATTCAGGACAGCTTTGGCAAGCTGCTGGCTGTAGGCATCACCAGCATGGTGGTGCTGCAGGCCCTGTTTAATATCAGTGTGGTGCTGGGTATTCTGCCTACCAAGGGCATCCCCCTGCCCTTCATCTCCTACGGCGGTACATCGCTGTTCGTCACCTTGGCGTGCGTCGGGGTTTTGCTCAATATTACTCAGCAGGTGGACTGAGCTGCCGCGCGTAACGCGGCAGCGATTGAGTAATTGTGTAATTTGGTAATGGTGTAATTGAGAATCGCGGCGATCTCGCGAGCAATTACCCGATTAGACAATGACTCAATTACACAATTTCTGAGATGTCAGCACTCGTTGAAGCTCCGAAAACCCGCGCCGAAGTGCCGCCCGCCCACGGCGGCATGGCGTATGCTTCTGTTTCCATGCGGGCAGTCATAGCGGGCGGAGGAACGGGTGGGCACGTGATCCCGGCGCTGGCTATTGCGCGGGAACTGCGGGAGCGTTTCCGCGCCGAGGTGCTGTTTGTTGGTACCGCCCGAGGATTGGAGAACCGCCTGGTGCCGGCAGCGGGATTTGAGTTGCGCCTGATTGAGGTGGGTGCGCTCAACCGCGTCAGCCTGGCCACCCGACTCCGCACTCTGACCGCTTTGCCGCGGGCCATTGTGGCTTCATCCCAGATTTTGGGGCAATACCGCCCGGACGTGGTTTTAGGCGTGGGCGGCTATGCTTCAGGCCCAGCCATGCTCGCGGCAGCCTTGCGCAGTGTTCCTACGCTGGTTTTTGAGCCTAACGTGGTGCCCGGATTCGCCAACCGCGTGGTGGCGCCCATGGTGTCGCTGGCCGCGGTGCAGTTCGAGCAAACCGCCCGCTCCTTCCGCCGTGCTGTGATCACGGGCGTGCCAGTTCGTCGCGAGTTTTTCCTGACGCCTCCTTATTCCCAGCCAGACCACAAACCCACGGTCCTCGTTTTTGGTGGCAGCCAGGGAGCCCGTGCCCTGAACCGGATCATGGTGGAGTCGCTGTCCGTCCTGCAGCACCAGATACCCGGGCTGCACATCGTCCACCAGACCGGGGAGCGCGACTATAATGAGGCGCAAGGCGCCTACCTGCGTGCGGGAATTTCCGCGGAAGTGTATCCGTTTATAGACGATATGCCGGGTGTATTTGCCCGCTCGGACCTGCTGGTTTGCCGGTCTGGCGCGAGTACGGTAGCCGAGGTGACGGCGGCGGGCAGGCCGGCAGTTTTCGTGCCCTTCCCCCAGGCGGCCGATGACCACCAGTTGCGCAACGCGGAGGCGCTCACCAATGCAGGGGCGGCGGAACTGATTGTGGAAGAAGAGCTTAGCAGCGAGCGCCTGGTGCGAACGCTGAAATCGCTGTTGAATGACCAGGTGCGGCTGGCGGGCATGGCCCGGGCGGCGCACAGGCTGGCGCACCCGCGGGCGGCTCAGGAGATTGCTGAGTTGGCGGCGCACCTGGCAGGCGTGGCTGCATGATTGGCTACGGATTTGCACGGATAAGAACGGATTTCACACCGGAGTCATCCTGAGTGACTTCAGTCGCGAAGGATCTCAAGTGCGCAGTACCGAAAGGCGTGGCAGTGCACGCGAGATGCTTCGGGGTTGAAGGCCCTTAGTACGACGTCGTCAAAGGGACCGCCTTTGTGATCATCGGTGTTAATCCGCGTCCATCCCCAGGAATGAACTTGCCTTTGGCGGCGTGGTTGAATTGAATGTTTGCCAAGATCCAGCGCGTGCACTTTGTGGGTATCGGCGGCATCGGCATGAGCGGCATCGCCGAAGTGCTGCTGACCCTCGGTTTTAGAGTTTCCGGCTCTGACCTGAAGCTCTCGCCGGTTACGCAGCGGTTGGCCAGCCTGGGCGCGACCATCTTTGAGGGCCACTCCATCGCCAATGTGGCCGGCGCCGAGGTGGTGGTGACCAGCTCCGCCATTTCCCCGGAAAATCCAGAGGTGCGGGAGGCGCAGCGCCTGCTGATTCCGGTGATTCGCCGCGCGGAGATGCTGGCTGAACTCATGCGTCTGAAGTACGGCATTGCCATTGCCGGCATGCATGGCAAGACCACCACCACCTCCATGGTGGCGGCGGTGCTGGCGGCGGGGGGGCTCGACCCCACGGTGGTGGTCGGTGGCCGCGTTGATGCTATGGGTTCCAACGCCCGCCTAGGCAAATCACAATATCTGGTGGCGGAGGCCGATGAGAGCGACCGCTCTTTCCTGACTTTGTCGCCGATTCTGACCGTGGTCACCAACATTGACCGCGAGCACATGGACTGCTACCGCGACCTGCGCGATGTGAAGCGCACCTTCCTGGAGTTCATGGACCGCGTGCCCTTCTACGGCATGGTGGTGATGTGTAACGACGACGCACCGCTGCGCTCGCTGCTGCCGCAGTTGCGGCGACGGGCGGTGACTTACGGCCGGCGACCTGATTCCGACTTCCGGATCATGAGTTCGCAGGTGGAATTTGACGATGGCGCAACCGGAAGCCGCTTTGTGGTGCGCTACCGTGGAGATGATCTGGGTGAATTTCGCTTGCGCGTGCCGGGCGGGCACAATGTGCTCAACGCCACAGCCGCCATCGCGGTGGGGGTCGGTGTGGATGTTCCCTTGGAGCAGATTCGCCAGGCGCTGAACGATTTTCGCGGCGTGGACAGACGCTTTCAGTTGCGCGGCAAGATCGCAGGCGTGAGCGTGGTGGACGATTACGGCCACCATCCCACGGAAATTCGCGCTACTTTGGCTGCCGCCCGCGAGTGCGGGTACCGGCGCATTCACGTTATCTTCCAGCCGCATCGCTACACACGCACCCAGGCGCTGATAGACCAGTTCGCTACCGCATTTGCCGATGCCGACTCGGTATTCGTGCTCGACATTTATCCCGCCAGCGAGCAGCCCATTCCGGGCATAACCGGCGAAGCCCTGGCCCAGCAGGTAATTAAAATGGGTGGCAAGACGGCCGTATACCTGGGTTCGTTTGCCGAGGCTGCCGGCGCCGCCGCCTCGGTGGCCGAAGAAGGCGATCTGATCATCACGTTAGGTGCGGGCAACATCTCGCAACTCGGTCCGCAAATCCTGCAGCAACTGCAGGCCCGGCCGGCTGTTAAAATCACCGCCGGCTGATTTTCCGCCACAGTTTCAATTCCTAATTTGGAGGCTTCATGGTCTCTCGCCGTGCCTTTCTCTACGGCAGCGCGCTGGCTGCCGGGAGCGCTGCCTTGCCAGCGCAGGCCCCGCCGCAAACCGTGGACAGCGATTGCCGCCCTCTGCCGCCATCTATCGCGGCGCTCAAATCTATGAAGGAGCAAGCCAAACCCATTTCCAATGACGAGCGCCAGTCCCGGCTGGCCAAGGCTCGCGAACTCATGGTCGCGAACCGCATGGACGCCATCATGCTGACCGCCGGCACTTCGCTGGAGTACTTCACGGGTATTCGCTGGTGGGGTGGCGAGCGCCTTTTCGCACTTATTTTGCCAGCCAAGAGTGCGGCATTCTTTGTCTGTCCATATTTTGAGACTGACCGTTCCCACGAGCAGATTGCCAAAAGCCCCCTGGCCGACGCCGAAGTGCGCTACTGGAACGAGGACGAAAGCCCCTACCGGCTGGTAGCTCAAGCATTGAAAGACCGCGCCCTTGCCGCGGGGACATTAGGAATTGGCGAAAATACGCCCTTCGTTTTCAGCCATGGCGTGGGCTTGGCTGCCGCGCAGGCGCGCATCACCAGCGCTACGCGGGTCACGGCCGGCTGCCGCATGGTGAAAAGCAACCACGAGATCGAACTTATGCGGCTGGCGGCCAAGGTCACTCTCACCGCCTACGCCGCAGCCTACAACGCGCTGCAGGAGGGCATGACGCAGCATGATTTTGCCGACATGGTGGCCGCCGCGCACCGCCAGCAGGGCTTCGAAGGCGACGCCGAAATTCAGGTAGGCCAGTATTCGGCCTTACCCCATGGCTCGCTCACACCGCAAGTGATCCGAGACGGGACCATTCTGCTGATGGATGGGGGCTGCAAGGTCGAGGGCTACGTTTCCGACATCAGCCGCACCTTTGTTCTGGGCAAACCGAGCGATAAGATGCGGCAGGTGTTCGATATTGTGCACCGCGCCCAGGAAACCGCCGTGCACACTGCCCGCCCCGGTCTGCCCGCCGAGCAAGTGGACGCGGCCGCGCGCAAGGTCATCACCGATGCCGGTTACGGGGCGGGATACAAGTACTTTACTCACCGCGTCGGTCATGGCATGGGCATGGACGGGCATGAGTGGCCCTACCTGGTTGGCGGCGACACTCTGCCGCTGAAGCCCAACATGACCTTCAGCGATGAACCGGGAGTCTACATTCGAGGCGAGTTTGGCGTACGGCTGGAAGACGATATGCACATCACCGAGAATGGCGCCGAGTTGTTCACGCCTCAGAGTCCCTCGCTGGAACACCCCTTCGCTAACGTCTAAATTGATTCGCCGCGGAAACGCGGATGGACGCGGATGAATCTGAGCCACGGGGGGCGAGGACGCCCGCACCACAATGTTGGCATTCGGTCGTCGGCCGCGAGCGGATTATTGCGGATATTCTGCGCTGTTGCCAAACTTGATTCCCCAGTACTGATCCGCACGAATCCGCGTTCATCCGCGGTGCGGACTTTGACTTGGCTGTGGAAAAATTGTTGTCTCAATTCGGAACGAAAGCAGATATAGTTACTTCGGCGATTCTCGACGACAACTAAATACGGCTGATGGCGCGTAGGAACGTTCCACCTGCCCAGGACGACCTGGAGCTCACGCCCAGTGCGGAATATGTTCCCGCCACTCTTGATGACGCTCGCCTGGTTGACTTGGAATCCGAGCAAGAATCGCCATTTCTGCGCGCGCAGAAGCGTGTCTCTGTCCGTCGAGGGTCTCTACCCCGCAAAACCGCCCACCGCCTGAAGTGGACTGCCCTTGCAGCCGCCCTACTTCTCCTGATCGCAATTGTGGGCGGAATGGCCATGCAGTACGGCGCCCACTCCTGGCGCTTCACCATCGATTCCAGCGACAACATCGAGATTGACGGCAATCACAACGTCAGCCGCGCGCAAATTATGGACGTGCTGGGCGGCGACATCGGCCGCAACATTTTTTTTGTGCCCCTGGGCCAGCGTCAAAAGCAGCTGCAGCAGATTTCCTGGGTGAAGTCGGCATCGGTGATGCGCTTCCTGCCCGACCGCCTGCAGGTGCAGATCACGGAGCGCACGCCGGTGGCGTTTGCCCGCATTGGTTCACATATTTCCCTGATTGACGCTGATGGCGTGGTGATGGACCTGCCCGCAAGCGGACACCACCAGTACTCGTTTCCCGTGATCGTCGGCATGGGCGAAGCGGAGCCGCTCTCCACCCGCTCCGCCCGCATGGACATCTACACCCAACTCATACAAGACCTGGATTCCAGCGGCGCCCGCTATTCCCAGGATCTGAGCGAAGTGGATCTTTCCGATCCTGAGGACGTGAAGGTGATGGTGAACGATCCCTCCGGAGCGGTGCTGGTGCATTTGGGCTCGGGGAATTTTCTTGCCCGCTACAAGATTTATGTGACCCACGTGGCGGAATGGCGGCAGCAGTTCCAGAAGCTGGATTCGGTGGATTTGCGCTACGACAGGCAGATCATCGTGAACCCCGATTCCAGCTTGCTGGCGCAAAAGCCACTGAGTGGACCGGCGGCGCGCGCGGCCATCGCCGCGGGGGTAAAACCGGCGGCGTTGACCACGGCAGACTTGAGGCGGGCCAGCAGTCCACTGGGGCGCAAGCCGTCGCGGGCAAGGAGAACGGGGAAAAGGAACAAAGCGGCGAAACACCGCCGGCCAAGGCACATCGCACCGGCTAACTAGCTATCTGACTAGCTAGTCAGCCAAGTATCTGAGATGGTGAGTCGAGGCCTGAAATGACAACGGAATCATGGCAAACAGCAACCCGCATCTACTGACCGCAATTGATGTAGGCAGTGCCAAGACCTGCGCCCTGGTGGCGGAGATCACCGAAGCCGGCCTGCGCTATCGCAGCCACGGGGTGGCCGATTCTCTGGGCTCGCGCAAGGGCGTGATCATGGACTTGGAGCGCGCCGTTGCCTCCCTGCAGAAAGCGGTGGAACAGGCAGAGGATGGAATTTCCGCCCCCATCGAGCGCGCCATCGTTGGTGTGGGTGGCTCCCACATACGTGGTCTGAACAGCGTGGGCGGCATCAGCCTGGGCCAGCGGCCACGGGAAATTACGCGTGACGAAATCCGCGCCGCCGTGGAGAAGGCCAAAGCTATTGCGCTGCCCACCGACCGAGACTTCCTTCACCTGCTGCCGCAGGAGTTCATCCTCGACCACCAGCCCGGCATTCGCGACCCGCTGGGCATGATGGGCAGCAAGCTGGAGGTAAAGGTGCACGTGGTGACGGCGGCTAACAGCGCCACGCAGAACGTGGTCACTGTGTTGAACCGCGCTGGCGTGCACGTGAACGACACGGTGTTCGAGCCGCTGGCCTGCGCCGACGCGGTGCTGCGTCCGGAAGAACGCGAACTGGGCGTTTGCCTGGTGGATATTGGCGCCGGTTCCACCGACGTCATCGGTTTCCAGGACGGTGCCGTGGCCTACACCGCCGTACTCCCGGTGGGTGGCGATCACTTTACCAGCGACATTTCGGTGGGCCTGCGCACGCCCCTGGCGGAAGCGGAAAAGCTGAAGCGCAGCTACGGCTGCGCTGTGGTAACCCGCATCCCTGAGGGCCACGAAGTCGAAGTGCCCTCGGTAGGCGACCGGCCTTCGCGCATGATCGCGCAGCGAGTGCTCGGAGAAATTCTGGAGCCGCGCGCCCGCGAAATGTTCGAAATGCTGCGCGATGGCCTCCGCCACGGCGGGCTGCTGGAGTCCTGCGGCGCCGGGGTGGTGCTCACCGGCGGCGGAGCGCGCCTGAGCGGCATCTTGGAAATTGCCGAGTCGGTGATGCGCAAACAAATCCGTCTGGGCTGGCCTTCACCAATGGCCAAAATGCCGGCCCTGCTGGCCGAGCCTGAGTTCACTACCGTGATCGGCATGATCTTTTACGGCCACCGCGCCCGCCTTGCCCGGGGTAACCAGGACGAACGCTGGGCAGGCAGGCTGAAGGCGCTGTTCGGCAAGGGGCAGCAGCCGCTGGGAATAAGGTTGTAACAAGCGGCGCTAGGGGACTGCCGGTGGGCGCTGCAAGAGAGATCAGAAGTGGCAGACAAGGATTGAAGAAAAATTTCCGTATGAGGAGCGGAGAGTGCAAGTCATGACGCCAAAAAAGGAAAACACACTCAACCCGGCGGAAACGCCCAAGAGCGGCATCCGCATCAGCTTTCACGAAGAGACCAAGAACGACGCCAACATCAAAGTGATCGGCGTGGGCGGCGGCGGCACCAACGCCGTCAACCGCATGATTGACGCCGGGGTGGAAGGCGTGGAGTTCATCGTGGCCAACACCGACCTGCAAGCGTTGCGCCTCTCGCGCGCTCCGGTGAAGATTCAGCTCGGCGTCAAGCTCACCAACGGACTGGGCGCAGGCGCCAACCCCGAAGTCGGGCGCAAGGCGGCGCTGGAAGACTCCGACAAAATTATCGAAGCGCTGGAGGGTGCGGACATGGTGTTTGTCACCGCCGGCATGGGAGGCGGTACCGGCACCGGCGCGGCTCCCATCATCGCCTCGCTGGCCAGCGAAATGAGCGCGCTCACTGTGGGCGTGGTCACCAAACCCTTCGGCTTTGAAGGCAAGCGCCGCATGATGCAGGCCTCAAACGGCCTTTCTGAGCTGATTGATTCGGTGGACACTACCATCGTCATCCCCAATGAAAAGCTGTTGGCGGTGGCGGAAAATGCCGGCTTCTTCGAGTCCTTCAAAGTCGCCGACGATATCCTGCGCCAGGCGGTGCAGGGTATTTCCGACATCATCACCATCCCCGGCATCATCAACCGCGACTTCGCCGACGTGAAGGCCATCATGGCTGGCATGGGCTACGCGGTAATGGGCACGGCCACTGCCACCGGCGAGCGGCGGGCCACAGAAGCGGCGCAGCGCGCCATTGCCTCACCGCTGCTCGAAGCCGGTGCCATTGACGGGGCGCGTGGCATCCTTATCAACATCACCGGCTCCAGTTCGCTGAAGCTGAGCGAGGTGAACGAGGCCTCCAGCATCATCCAAAGCGCCGCCCACGAAGACGCGAACATCATCTTCGGCGCGGTGCTGGATGAGAAGGCGAAGGACTCGGTGAAGATCACGGTAATCGCCACCGGCTTCAAGAGCGATGCGCCGCAGCGGCGGGAGCGCGGCATCTCATCTTCCGCGCAGGCCATCTCTCGGCAGCGTGTGACTTCAGGATTCAACATGCCTGACACGCCCCCGCCAGTGGTCAACCAGGTGGAGGAAGAACCGCCGCGGGCGGCCATGCCGGCGCCCGCTCCTGTGGTGCCCACCTTCGAGCACGATGATTTGGACGTGCCCACGTTTATTCGCAAGCGGACAGAAGTGAACTAAATGGATCCATCAGAGCGCCGGGCTTCGGTTTTGGACAAAGCTGGAGCCCAGTGCCTCTTTTGGACGACACCGATCCGACATTTTTTTGAAGAGTGTCGCCCCTGACGGAGCTCGGATTATCTCTCGTGATTCTTCCCAGGGCTGACGCCCTGGGCTAAAAACTCTTTCGCCCTCCGGGCTGATTCGTCCTAAGGGCGTGTCCTCTCCAGAGTGATGTGAGCCATCCATTCAAGGAGCTCCGGAGGCGCGAAATAGTAAAGCCAACACGGAAGCAGAAAGTATGAGTCCCCGCGGGACGGCACAGAACTTCCGCGATGAGCGAAGAACTGCAAATTCCTGTCACCCTGTAACCAACTCTGTCACATTACTGACCGTCACGGTCATAAGTGCAAAGCTTTGCAGCTTTCCCGGAGGGAGCTAGGGCCGAAAGACCACCGGCTACTCCTCACCCTGTTTACACAGAGGTCCAGTATCGAAAAAGTAAATCAGCGGGCCATTACTGAAGGCATCTGCACCCCGGTAACGCCATCCTAAGTAGCTGCATCTGCGTGGCTTAGTTTTTAAATCCCAACGTCACCGATAGAGAAGCTTTTCCATTGCGCGCCAACCAGCAACTCTCATACTATCTAAGCGTTATTAGTAGAAGGCCACCAGCGGTTCAGAGTGGCAGGTTTCGTGCACATGACAATGTTGGCAACGGCCCCGGGGATGGTCAGGGAGTGATGAAAAAAAATTCACCGATCGCCCAAATCGCCCTTCTGCTTTTAGCATTTCTTGCTCTTGAGATGTCCGCTTTGGCGGCGACCATCAACACGCGCCGTACTACGCGCACCCGGTCCCGGCACAGAATTACTGAAAGCGCCCGCGCTCGGCGGCAAATGAGGAGCCTGCGCCGCAGCCGCGCTACCTATGTGCGCCACGGACGCCGATATCGTTACGCTCGCCGTCATCGCTCCTATGAGCGCTTCTATACCAGTTCGTTCAGCGATGAATTGACCGACGGCGACATCACCGCCGGCGAGGACCCGGTGGTTCGCGCTGCGGCAATGGATGCCCTGGGCAACATGAATGGCACGGTAGTCGCCATCGAGCCCACCAGCGGCCGGGTTCTGGCCATGGTGAATCAGAAGCTGGCTCTTTCCAGCGGCGCCCAGCCCTGTTCCACCATCAAGCTGTCAGTAGCCCTGGCCGCACTGCAGGAAGGCGTGATTGACAAGGACACCAAGATCCGCCTGGGTCGCCGCTTCCGCATGAATCTGACGCAGGCGTTGGCGCATTCCAACAATGCGTATTTTGAAGCGGTGGGCCGGCAGTTAGGATTTGAGAAGGTCGCCTACTACGCGCACCAGTTCGGCCTGGGTGAACTGGCCGGCTACAACATTCCCGGCGAGCAGCTGGGCGAATATCCCGACCACGTGATTCCCGCCAAGGACGGCGGCGTGGGCAAGATGTGCTCCTTCGGCGAAGGCGTGTCCATGACTCCGCTGCAGCTGGGGGCGATGGTTTCGGCGATTGCCAATGGCGGAACGCTCTACTACCTGCAGCATCCGACCACGCCGGATGAAGTGGCCAACTTCCAGCCGCGGGTAAAGCGCCAGCTCAACATCGCGCCGCTGATTCCCGAAATCTCCGATGGCATGGCGGGAGCGGTAGAATACGGCACTGCCCGCAGCGTACGCGTGAACTTTAACGAAGAAGAAATCCTGGGCAAGACCGGCACCTGCTCTAAGGATGGCACCCGCTTCGGCTGGTTCGCTTCCTACGCCAACACCAACGTCGGACGCATTGTGGTGGTGGTATTCCTGCAGGGCGGGCGGCCTACCTTCGGGCCCAAGGCGGCGGAGATTGCCGGTCACATGTACCGGAATCTCTACGATCACAGCTTCTTTATGGTGAAGAACCCAGTCGTGCCCGAGGCCTCTTCCAGCGTAGAACCGACGGGCACGCCACAGTAAAAAAGCTCTAAACTTTAGGGTCGTCTCTCAGCAAAGGTCTCCGCGAGGAGGCCTTTGTTGTTCAAGGAGGAAGTTATCAGTTATCAGGAGTCAGCCGTCCTACTGCCAATGACAACTGACCAACTGACGGCTGATAACTGGTTTTCAAAACCCCATGATGTTGTAGCCGCAGTCAACGTAGATGGTTTCGCCGGTTATGCCCGAGCTGGCGTCGGAGGCCAGGAACACGCCCGTGGCGCCCACCTCGTTGACGTCAACGTTGCGCTGCAGGGGAGCGCGCTCGGAGTGGGCTTTCAGCATATCGCCCAAGCCGGAGATGCCGCGCGCGGCCAGAGTTTTGATAGGTCCGGCGGAAATGGCATTCACCCGGACGCGCCGCTTGCCCAAGTCGGCGGCCAGATAGCGCACCGTGGCCTCCAGCGCCGCCTTGGCTACACCCATAACGTTGTAGTGAGGCACTACTTTCTCCGCCCCGTAGTAAGTCATGGTAATAATGCTGCCGCCCTCTTCCATCAGCGGTGCCGCCGCCCGCGCCAGCGCGATGAGGGAATAGACGCTGACGTCGTGTGCGATACGAAAGCCTTCGCGCGTGGTATTGAGGAAATCGCCCTTCAGTTCCTCGCCCGGAGCATAAGCGATGCTGTGCACCAGCGCGTGCAGCTTGCCATAGCGGGCACGCAACTCGGAAAATAGCCGGTCCACCTCCTGGTCCTGGCTGACGTCGCAGCGAAACGCTTCCGCTCCGGGCAGGGAAAGGATTAAATCCTTGGCTTCCTGTTCCAGGCGCTCATTCTGGTAGGTGATGGCCAGGCGTGCTCCCGCCGCGTGTAATCCCTGGGCAATGGACCAGGCAATGCTGCGCTTGTTGGCCACTCCAAACACCACCGCATTTCGTCCGGCAAGACTGTCACTCATGTGCATCTCCAGTGAAACGCACAGGATAACAGAGGAGGAGTCAGGACTCAGTTGTCAGGAGTCAGCGAAGTAGCGCCGGCATCTTGCCGACCGTCCCGAGGGCATCTTGCCCTCGCACTGCGGGCGAGACGCCCGCAGGACAGCCGCCGGGACGGCGGCGCTACATTAATCTCCTGCCGCTTCGCCCGGCGCCAGACGAGGCACGGACTCCAGCGGCCAGGCCGCAGTGAGGAAGGCTACGAAGTAGACGCACGCGATCAAAGCAAAGCCCAGGGCCAGGCCTATGCGGTGCGCCGCCGCGCCTACGATCAGGCTCAGGCACACCTGCAGAACCGTACCTGCGAAGTAGAAGGTGTTCTGCACCCGTCCCATGAAGTGCTGGGGCACGTGCTCCATCATGCCGCTGGAAATGGCAATGCCGCCCACGCCGCGGGCCGAGCCCATGAGCGCGTAGAGAGCTACGGCCAGCGCCAGCAGGCGCGAATAGGGCGCGAGGAAGATGCTGCCGGCCAGCAGCGCCATGGAGACGGCAACAGTTCGGCGACCTTCCAGGCGGCGAATGACCTGAGGAGCGTAGAGCACGCTGAGAAACGCTCCCACACCCCACCCTGCGTTTAACCAGCCATAGCCGACCGCGCCGGCGTGCAGCAGGCGGTCGCTGAGCGGGGCGGTGACGACGCCCTGCGTGGACATGGCGCCGATGAACATGGCCCAGCTGGCGCCGAGCAGTACCACATAGCGGTTGCCGCGCAAATAGCTGATGCCTTCACCCAGTTCCCGCCAATAACGATCCCAGGAGCCTTCTCCGGCTGCGGCGCGTGCCGGCAATTCCTTGCTTGGAACCACGGTGCGTTTTCCTTTGCGTAACGCGAAGTAGCAGCTGAACGAAACCACGTAGGTGGCAAAGTCAATCAGCAGCACGCCGCCCAGGCCGATGTGGTTGTACACGAAGCCCACCAGAGCTCCGGCGATCAGCCAGCCACCCTGCACGCCCGCCAGCAGAAACGTGTTGGCGTGCACGAACTGTGAGTCCGGCGTCAGCTCCTGAATAAGCGCGGTGATGGTGGGCCAGAACATCCAGAAGCCCGCCGAAACCAGCATGTTCATCAGGTAGAGTTCCCAGACGTGCACGCGGTGCATGAACGCCAGCGTGGCGATGCCTGCGACCATAAGCGCGCGGATGGCGTCCAGGGCCATCACCAGGTGACGGCGGTCTTCGCGGTCAATAATGACCCCGGTGAAAGGCAGCATCACCATGGCCGGCAGGGTCTGCAGCACCACCAGCGTGCCCAGCGCCATCTCCGAGTGCGTGGCCTGCAGGATGAACCAGGTGACGGCGGCGGAGTTCATCCCGCTCCCCAGCATGGAGATCATGTTGGCGGTAAACACATACCGCAGCTCGCGCTTTTGCAGGATGGTACGCATGCCAGATGGGTGTTAGATGGATTTTCGGGTGGGGAAGCCGCGAATATTTATTAAAACGCGAAAGCCGACAGCGCGCAATTGACGGAGTGGCTTCGTACGAAAGTAATCTTGAGGCGGGAAAATCGGCTACTAGCTATTGGCTATTAGCTTCTAGCTATCCAGATCATCCATTTTTGTGGGTCCATGGTTTATTGCTCAAG
Organism: Terriglobales bacterium; assembly: GCA_035252015.1. Classification (GTDB taxonomy): domain Bacteria; phylum Acidobacteriota; class Terriglobia; order Terriglobales; family Acidobacteriaceae; genus JAICWP01. The sequence continues at coordinate 46,790 of DATFDP010000216.1, read as the reverse complement.
CTTGCGCCAATGCAGTTGGCGTCCGCGGCACAGCCACAGCGCATAAATGATGAGCAGCACCATTTCCGGCTCTATTGCGTGTCGATAGCGTGGAGTAGGGAACGCAATATAGTAAGGAATAGGGTAGACGAGCAGGGCGCAGGCCAGCAGAAAGGTGCCGTGCACGCGATTACGGACGCAGAGCCAAAGTCCTGCGAATGCCGCCACTGCGGAAAGCAGGAAGGCGAGGTGACGCGCCAGGGCCAGGTTCCAGCTGCGGACAAGCGTCATTTGCGGATTACCACCCCAAAAATAAAACATGCGCTCGGCAAAAAACCTGAGGAACTCGTTGGGGTGTTCGCTAATGAAACTGAAGGCAGCGTGCTGTTCCGTTTTCATGTAATGCAATTCGCCCATGGCGGCGAATGTTTGCATGGCCTCAGGATCGTTGCCCGGATGCTCGGAGCGAGTCCACATTCCTGAGGACTTGGGATTGTTAGCCATGTGAATTTCCAGGCCAAAGTTGTCGCGGATAAAGACGAACTGGCCAAACACGCGATAGTTACGAACCAGCCAGGGAGCGACCAGCAAGGCGCACAGCGCCACCGACATCGCCATGTTGGCTAGCACGGCGGCCGAGCGCCCGCGCAAGCGCCACCACAGCCACGCCAGCGAGAACGGCAAAAACGACAGCAGGGTGGGGTTGGTGAGTGCGATTGTGCCCCACAACAATCCCAGCAGGAGCCAGTCGCGGCGGCGGCGATTCTCGTCCAGGCGCAAAGGCAGCAGGATGGCGAGGCTCAGCAGCAGCGCAGAAAGGCTGGTCTCCCAGACCACGCGTACTGGCCAATAGATGGCATAAGGGAAGAGCGCCCAGGTCCAAGCTGCCCAGCGTGCCGGTTGCGGGCCAAACATCCGCTCGCCAAGGCGGTAAATGGTCAGGCAGGTGAGCGCCGAAAAAAGGCTGTTAAAGGCGAGGATGACCCAGGCAGCCGCGTGCGAGTAAATCCCAAAAAGCTTGAACACTGCCGCCAGTAGAAAGGGATAGAGCGGCGCTTCCCAGGCGGTGGCCCCGGTTGCGAGGTCCGTGGGGTTAGCGAAGCCGTGGCCACTGGCCAGCGAGCGGGCGATGCGTCCCATCTCCCAGCCAAATTGAAAGTGGTCGCGGCGGGGCGTGATGCGGTAAGTGTGGCCCACCGTGATGACCAGCAAGCGCAACAGCAAAGCTACTAATACGATGAAAGCTGGGGAGTGGAAGAGCTTTTGGCGAGCCGAAGGTTCTGAAATTGAGGAGGCTTGTTGCGGCATCGCCGCCTTGTGGGAAAAGCTCGCCTCAGCCGCATTCAGACTAATGTTGCGATCGGAGTTCAAGTTGGGCCAGTCTAGCACGCTGGGAAAGCGCCTTTGCCCGGGGAAGACGCAAGGTCCTTCGACTCGCGCGCCCCGTCGCAGACTCAGTTCGCGCTCGCTCAGGATGACAGGATTGAGATTACAATCGAGCCAAGTTCACCAACCATGGAGCACCTGATCTACCTGGCTTGCGGTCCGCGCGACGTGCACGTGCAAGCCCTCTATGCGACGTATTCGGCGCTGGCGTGGAAGGGAGCGCTGGATTTGCAGGTCCATGTGTACAGCGATGCGCCTGATGTTTTTCAAGCGCTCGCCGATCGCGTCCAGGTGCATAAGTTGGCAGGGGAGAAAGTGCGCGCATGGCGTGGGCCAGGAAACTATCCCTTCCGCATCAAGATTGCGGCCCTGGCTGAGGCGGCGCGCGACCACGCTGAAGAGCGCATATTATTTGCCGATTCCGACACTTTCTTCTTTGCCGATTTCGCGCCGGTGTTTGCCCGCATCGGGCCGGGCAAAGCCGTGCTCCACCGCAAGGAATATGCGGTGATGAGCCATCCCACGGGGCAGTTGCAGCGCTTCCGCAAGCGCATGAGCAAATTTCATTTTCGCGGCAGCGCCATTGACCTGCATGCCGATATGTGGAACTCGGGTGTTATAGGCCTGCACCCCTCGCAGTTTCACCTGCTGCACACGGTGCTGGCATTCATTGACGCGATTTCGCCGCACTGCAAGAAGCAGCTGGTGGAGCAATACGCGGTGGCCTATTTCCTGCAGAAAAACGCGCAGGTCCATGCCTGCGAGGATGTGTTGTTTCACTATTGGGCACAGAAGGCTGAGTATCAGAAGGCTATTGAGCCCCGGCTGCAGCGGTGGAAGTCCATGACGCTGGATAAAGCGCTGGCGGAGTTGCGGACCAAGCGCATTGTGCTGCCTCCCTATCAGCCCCGGCACGGCTGGGTACGCCGGCTGAGCGACCGGGTGTTGCGAAGAGAGGGAGCTGGAACAAATTCCGCGAAGTAACTCCTGTCTCAGTGCCGTCCCGCTGGGGCCCCAATTTATCCTTGGCGGCTTTTCCTAAGGCTCACGCCATGGGCTAAAGATTGTTGCACTCTGCCGGGCTGGGCTGGCGGTCAAACTCAGTTCTTGCGTCCTCCTCAATGTTTAGCACTGGCGGCGAAAACAGTTTGCTCCCAGGGGCAAACGGCGCTAGCATGGCCCGCTGCGGATACTGTGGGCAAGCCAGCGGCGCGTGTGCCGCGGCCGCCCGCTCCCCGGTACCGGCATTGCGGAGGTGAGTCATGGTTCGCGTTCGCTGGTCGGCCCTTCTGATTCCCGTTCTGTTCGTGGCCTTCGCCCAAGCCCAGTTGGAGAAAATCATCATTCCCGCCGGCACGCCGGAAGACCAGGCGCTGCAGGCCATCAGCAATGAAACCGACGCGCAGAAGCGCGTCACCCTGCTGCAGGATTTTGTCCAGAAATTTTCTTCCAATCCCCAGGCCCTTGCCTACGGTAACTGGCAACTGGCACAGGCCTATTCCAGCACCGGCGACAACGCCAAGGCGCTGGATGCCGGCGATAAGGCGCTGGCCGCGGCTCCGCACAACCTGGACATCCTGGTTTCCCAGGCCGGCATTGCCCAGCAGCTGAAAAACTGGGGCAAGGTGCTCGATTACTCCGTCAAGGGCGGCGAGCTTTATAACGCCACCTTCGGCCAGGCCAAGCTGACTACCGCCGCGGCCACCACCAGTGACCAGCCTAACGAAACGGACAAGCAGTCTTACGAGTTCCTGGAAGCGGCAGGCTACAACGCCATCGCCGCGGAGCAGAATCCGAAGACGCGCATGGCTTACATCGAGCGCTACACGCCGGCTTTTCCCGGATCCAAGTTCGAGGAACCCGTCTCGCAGTATGCCATTTACAGCCTGCAGCAACTGAATGAGCCAGACCGGCTGGTGGCCTATGGGGAGAAGTCCCTGGCCAGTGATCCAAACAGCCTGCCCACGCTGATCCTGCTAGCTAACGCGTATTCCGAGCAGCCCAAGGAGACGAACCTGGGCAAAGCGATCACCTATGCACATAAGGCCATTGAGCTGGCCAAAGCGGATTCACCTGATGCCACGCGTCAGCAGAAGCTCTCCGCCGGCGTTGCTCACTCCGCTCTGGGCTACGCGTTGATGCGCCAGGAGAAGACGCCTGCCGCCATCACGGAGTTTAAAGCGGCAACCTCGCTGCTGAAAGAGGATCCCGCTTCCTATCAGATGGCGCTTTATCGCCTGGGCTACGGTTACGCTAAGCTGGGCAAACTGGCCGATGCTCGGACCGCGCTGACGGAAGCTGCCGGAATTGAGGGCGCTTATCAACAGCCGGCCAAGGATTTGCTGGTTAAAGTAAATAGCGCAAAACCTGCAAGGAGAAAGTAAATGCCGCTGGAGCTGCAACACCGCCAGTTGGGCAGGGTAGTAGTGGTAAAGGCCGCGGGCCGCATCGTTGCTGGCATCGAGGCCCAGAAGATTGATTCGCACTTGAGCAAGCTGCACAGCGATTGCCGCGACCTGGTGCTGGATGTGGCCGAAGTCAGCTTCATTGACAGCAGCGGGCTGGGCACGCTGGTGCGGCTGGTGGCCAGAATCCGCCGCTCGGGCGGCGATCTGAAGCTGTGTGCGGCTCCGCCTCCGGTGCACCAACTTCTGAAGCTCACCAATCTGACGCAAGTGTTCGAGGTGCACGAGTCGGAAGTAGGTGCGCTTTCTGCTTTCTATGGCCGCTCCCGTCCGGCGGAGGCGAAGGCAGATGTGGCCTCAGGCCGCGTGCTTTGCATCCATCCCAGCGTGGACACACTCGTCTACCTGCGCGAAGTGCTGCGCCGCTCCGGATACGATGCGGTCACCACCAGCAATCTGCCCGACGCAATTGTGCTGCTGAAGGCCACTGCTCCTGCCCTGGTAATCCTTGCCGATCAGATGCAGTCGGCACGCGGCCTGGCGACGGCTGCCATGCTGCAGGAGGTGCGGCCGGGACTGCCGGTGATTCTGCTGCAGCAGGATTTCTCGCAGCAGGAAGCAGGGGAGGCGGGCAACTGGCTGTTGCAGTCGGTGCGCTCTCATTTGAGAACGGCCGCCCAGTAATAAATTACTCTATTGGCGGCCGAGCGCATCGCACAGCATGCGTGCCTTGCCCGCCAGGTTGCGGGCCCGCCCCAGGTCACCCTCCTTATTAGCCGAGCGCGATTGCTCCATATAAAACTTGATCTGGCGCACCATGTCCTGCTGGTCGGGAGTGAGCTTGCGCTGGCTGATTTTCTTCAGGCTGGCATCCGTGGATTGCAAAATCTGCTCCGTGGCCTGGCGCTGGTGGTCGGCTTCGCTCTGCGGCACGCCGGGTTCGAGTTGGCCGCCGGTTTCGCTGGTGCCTCCGCGGCGGACCACAATGCGCCGCGGACCGGCATCGGCAGGGGTCTCGGGCGGTTTGTGGGCTTTTGTTTTCCTGTGCTTCTTCGCGGTCTTCTTGGAGGTTTTTTTCTTGGAAGCTTTCTTCTCTGGCGCCTGGGCGGATGATGGCGGCGCTTCCGTAGCCGGGACTTGCTGGACGCCGGCAGGAGTAGAAGGCTGTGCCGGAGCTTGGGACGATGGAGGAGGAGTCGTTGTCGGTGCAGTTTGCGATTGATCCTGCTGGGCGGGGGCAGTTTGCGCAGGGGGAGGTTGTGCCGGAGGAGTTTGTGACTGATCCTGCTGGGCGAGTGAGAGCCAGCTCAGCCCCGCCAGCAGAAGACAAAGTAGTGCGAGCCGCATCACTCCTATTGTAAACACTTCGCCAGTGCGAAGGTTGTAGCGATGAGCCGGCGTTCAAGTGGGTATAATCTCGCTGATTCCATCAGCTAACGTACCATGGAGAGCTCATGTTACGAATCCTCTCTGCTCTTTGTTTGATGGTGATGACCACGAGCGCAGTCCGCATGTCAGCGCAAGTCTACCCATACCGCGACGGAACTCCCGGCGTGACCGGATATCGCTCGGAAGTGATGGCTGAAGTCATGATCCAGGAGAGTGAGTTCGTCCGATTGGCCGAGGTCATTCCCGCCGCTAGATACACATGGAGACCGTCTTCGGATGTGCGCACGATTGCCGAGGTTTTTTTGCATGCCAGTGCTGCCAATTACAATCTCTATAGGCTCGTGGGCACTCCCACTCCGGCTGGGGTCGACACGAAGACCCTTGAGGAGTCAACCACCGACAAAGCAAAAATCATCGCGACGCTCAAGGCTTCCTACACGCACGCGAAGATGGCCATCCGCCGCATGTCCGACGCGGATCTGGAAAAGACTCTGGATTGGGGTGGTGGGAAGATTACGGAACGGGGCGTTTTGCTCTTTATCGTTCAGCACATCGCACAGCACCTCGGCCAACAGATCGCCTATGCCCGCTCCATAGGCGTGGTCCCACCTTGGACACTCGATCCGCCCCGCAAAGATTAGCCTTCGACTGATTAGCGACCCGTGAACCGTTGATAACAGGCCTTAGCGAGCCAGCCTCGCCCAACCGGGGTCGCACTTCAATGGCGAGTGCACCACTCTCAGGCTTCGGAAACCACCTCGGGGGCGGGTTCGGGGGCGGCCTGCAGCAGGGGGAAGGTGAGGTGGAAGGTTGTGCCCTGGTTTTCGGCTGACTCAAACTCTATGTCACCGTGGTGCAGCTGCATGATGCGATAAGTCATAGGCAGGCCGATGCCGCTGCCGGACTTCTTGGTGGTGAAATAAAGATTAAAAATTTTATCGCGCACGTCGGCGGGGATGCCGTGCCCCTGGTCGCGAATATCCACGGTAGCAGCGCCGTTGCTGCGAGTGGCGCTAATGGTCAGTGTGCCGCCCTCGGGCATGGCCTGCACGCCGTTGTTGACCACATTGAGCAGCGCCTGCTTCACCAGGTCGGAATCCACGCTGACCGGCAGCTCTTCCGGCGGCAGGTCGCGGATCACAATCACGCCGTGGCGCTCGGCTTCCGGTGCGGCCAGCACCGCTACATCTTCCAGCAGCTTTCGCAAATCTACTTCGCCCAGGCGCAATTCCACCGGGCGAGTGAAATCCACCAGCGTCTGCACCACGCGGTCGAGACGCTGGATTTCGCTGCCAATCACGTCCATGTGGCGCCTGGTATCAGGGTCAACCTGCTGCAGCTTTTGGCGCAGCACCTCCAGGTGCACGACGATGGCATTGATAGGATTTTTCACCTCATGGGCCACGCCCGAGGTGAGCCGCCCGATGGCGGAAAGGCGGCGAGAAAGCTCGATTTCGTCTTCAATACGGCGCACCGATTCGGCGTCGCGCATCACCAGGAGCGCCCCAATCTGCTCGCCGCCCTCCTGGATGAAGTCCACCGAAATCTGGATGCGGCGGCCGTTTTCGCCCTCCACTTCTCCCTGGTTCAGCGGCCGGCGCAGGCGGAACGATTCCAGCACCACATGGCCAAGGCGGGTTGACTCGGCAAAAACGTCGTTGACATTGCGGCCCAGAATCTCGCCCCGCGGCCGCCCCACGAAGCGCTCGGCGGAGGCGCTGACCAGCACCACGCGCGAGTCGCGGGTGAACAGCATCAGGCCGTCCTGGAGCGTCGCCATGATCTGGTCCAGGTTGTCTTTGAGCGCGGAGAAAACTTCCTTCACGTCGCGCATCTGGCGGCCAAGATGCGCGATTTTCAGGGTAACCAGCCCGTACTCGTCCTGCCGGCCTTTCTCTTCGTGCAGCGCTTCCGGTTCGCCGGCAGTGACTTTATCCAGGCGCTGGCTGATGCGCATCAGGGGCGAGAGCGCCAGGTTGGAAAGGCCGGCGGCCAGAATCAGCGAAATCAGAATGGCGCTCACCGAAATCACGATGGCACGATGCAGGTGAGGCTGAATTTCCGCTTTCAGAAAAACGGTGGAAACGCCCACCCGGGTGCTGCCGAAGGGCGTGCCGTTGAGCTGCAGCGGCATGTGCACGTCGTACACCTGCGGCGCGCTGAACACTAGTCGCAGCTGCTGGCGAAAGCTGGCATCGCGCACTTGTGCCAAGTCAGGCCGGTCGCTCAGCGTTTGGCCGATGAGATTAGGATCCGTATCCAGGATGGCCTTACCGTCCTGGCTGGCAACAGCTGCGTCATAAATAATGGTCGAGTTGGCTACGATGGAATCCAGAAAGGTATTGAGGTTGGGATCGGTCTGCAGCGCCTCAATAAGCGCGGCCCGCACCGCGTCGGGGTTACTGGTATCCACGCGTGTGTCGCTGAAGTCGGGCTGCGCGTCGGAGGCGGCGTCCTGCAATTCGCGGCTTAGCAGCGTGGCGGTGTCGTAGGCCGCGATGATGCGCTGGTGCAGAAGCTGGGAGACGTAGATGTAGGAAAACAGCACCACCAGCGCGACGATCATGCCGGTGATGGCCAGCACCAGTTTGGTCTTCAGACGCATGACATGAACAGTGCCGCTGGTGTCCCGCTTGCTACCCCACTACACATTGGTCTCGGCGGCCGAGCCTGCGGTGGTCGCCGCTCCGTATTCTTTCAGCTTATTATGCAGGGTTTTCAGGCTGATTCCGAGGATTTCCGCGGCGCGGGTCTTGTTATTGTTCGTGGCTTCCAGGGTCTTCATAATGAGCTGCCGCTCGGCCTCTTCTACCGTGGTCCCCACGCCCAGGTGTAAGGCGTTCGGGTCCATCGCGGCGGCGCGCGCCGGGGCATGTCCGAAACCCGGAGGCAGGTGCTTGGTCTCAATCACCGAACCCTCACAGACGATCACCGCGCGCTCCAGCGTGTTGCGCAGCTCGCGCACGTTTCCTGGCCAGGTGTAGCCCTGGAACTGGTTCATCACCGCATCGCTGAGCATCTGTACGTTGCGGTTGTGCTTGGAATTCATGTCGCCGATCAGCGACTGCACCAGGTCGGGCAGATCCTCCTTGTGCTCGCGCAACGGCGGCATGTGGATGTTGAAAACATTCAGCCGGTAATAAAGGTCGTTGCGCAGATGCCCGTTGGCTACTGCCTCCTCCGGCACCTTGTTGGTGGCGGCGAGCACACGCACATCCACCGTGGTTTCGATTTTGCTGCCCAGGCGGCGCAGCTTGCGGTCTTCCAAGACGCGCAGTAGCTTTGCCTGCGTGGCCACCGGCATCTCGCCAATTTCGTCCAGCAGCAGGGTGCCGCCTTCAGCCAACTCGAAGCAGCCTACGCGCCGCTCCAGCGCCCCGGTGAAAGCGCCCTTTTCGTGGCCGAAGATCTCGCTTTCGATCAGTGTTTCTGGAATGGCAGCGCAGTTGATGGCGATAAAAGGCTTGCCCTTGCGCGTGCTGAGGTCGTGAATGGTACGCGCCACGAGTTCCTTGCCCGTGCCGCTTTCGCCGGTGATGAGCACGGAGGCGGTGCTCGGCGCTACCATTTCCACCAGGTGGAACACTTCCTGCATTTTTTTCGAGCTGCCTACCAGCGCGCCAAGTTGGCCCTTGTTGCGCAGCTGCCGCCGGGTGACTTCCAGTTCGGTGCGCGTGCGGCGCAATTCGGAGGCGTTCTGCAGGATGCTCTTCAGGCGATTGAAGTCGATCGGCTTCTGAATGTAGTTGAACGCGCCGATCTGCATGGCCTGCACCGCACTCTCAATGGTGCCCTGCGCCGTGACTACGATCACGGCGATGCTCTCCGAGCGCTCCGCCAGCCTGGAGAGCAGCGACATGCCGTCCATGCGCGGCATCTTGAGGTCGGTGAGCACGATGCCCGGGGAAAACAGCTCCACCTTCTCCAGGCCTTCCAGCCCATCATGGGCGGTTTCCGTGCGATAGCCCCAGCCGGAGATCAATTCGGCCAGGCCGACGCGCTCATTTTCTTCATCCTCGACAATTAGTACCTTTTCCGGCGTCATAAGTATCCTTCCATTATTCCGGGTTTTACGGTGGGGCTGCAAGAAGCCTGACTCCTGGTCGGAATCTTTGCTGGCCCCAGGATTAAACTTGAAGCTGGGCTACGGCACCATACAGGGGTGCATCTCAGGATGAAAGCCTTAAGGAGGATGCTTATGCAGAGAAGCTTAATGTGTGCGCTCCTGGCGGCGTTGCTGGTGGGAGCGGCGGCACAGGCGGAAACGCAATCGGCGGCTGCCCCCGGCCAAACGGCGCCGCAGGCAGCACCGGCGCTGGCGCCGGGAACCGTGCTGGGCGCGGAATTGAGCAAAGGCATTGACGCCAAGAAGGCCAAAGTCGGTCAGGAGATTGTAGCTAAAGCGGTGGCCGATTTACGCGACAACAATGGCAAGCTTGTGATTCCCCGGGGAGCCAAGCTGGTTGGCCACATCACCCAGGCGCAGGCGGCCAGCAAAGAGCAGCCGCAGTCGAGCCTTGGCATCATTTTCGACAAGATGGAGGCAAAACACGGCGAGGAAATAGGACTGCATGCCGGCATCCAGGCGCTGGAGAAGCCGCAGCCTTCGCCCATGGTTCAGCAGCAGGAAGCTGAAGGTCCGGGAGGTCCGGGTGGCGGTGGCGGGACGCCGATGGGCGGCAGCCAGCCGGGAATGGGAGGTGGCGGCCGCAATACCGGCGGGATGGGCGGATCATCCATGCCCCAGCAGAGGCAGGGAGGCGATATGGGCGGCAACATGGGCGGACCCATGGGCCAGCAAGGCGGAGGTGGCGCGCCTGCCCTGAATGCCAATTCTCATGGCGTGATCGGCATTCCCAATTTGACTCTCAGCCCGCAGGCTTCGCCGACTAAAGGATCGGTCCTCAGTTCCAGCCGGGGAAACGTTAAGCTTGACAGCGGAACCATGCTAGTGCTGCGCGTAATCGGTCAGTAAAGCGCGCGAAGTAAACCAGCTCTAAACCCAAAAAGGCCGGCCGGGAGAACGAGCCCGTCCGGCCTTAAGTGTCTTTGTCTAAAGTAACTTGCGACCAACCACGCCGGCTGTCACGCTGGAGTCCTCAGACTGTGTGTTCAGGGGAGGATTCCAACAGATGAAGAAGTCAGTGATAAGGATTTTTCCGCTGTTGCTAGCCGTGGCAATGGCTGTGGGTTGTAGCAAGGCACCAGCGGATGCAAACAACGCCGCCAACCCCAGCGACAGCAGCACCAACGTCGGGGACAACAGCGCCGGCAACGGGTCCATGCTGAGCCGGGTGATGGCGCCGGCCAAGCTGACCATACCTGCGGGTACGCCCCTCACAGTGCGCCTGCAGTCGGCGGTAAGCAGCGCCAGCGCGCAAACGGGCGATACCTTTGACGCGGTGCTGGATGAGCCCGTCGTCGTGAAAGGCGAAACCGTCATTCCTAAGGGCGCGGATGTGACCGGGCGGGTGGTGGAGGCCAATAAGGGCGGACGCCTGCACAAGCCGGCCTATCTGAAGATTACGCTGGCCTCCGTTCATGTACACGGCAAGGGTATGCCGGTTGAGACCTCCAGCCTCTCTTTGGCTGGCAAGTCGCACAAGAAGCGCAACCTGGAGATGATCGGCGGCGGCGCGGGTGCGGGTGCATTGATCGGCGCTCTGGCCGGCGGCGGCAAGGGAGCCCTAATCGGCGGAGCCGCGGGTGCTGGCGCGGGTACAGGCGTGGCGTATGCTACCGGCAAGGAAGATGTAGGTTTCGGGTCGGAACGGCGCTTGACCTTCCGTCTGAGCCAGTCATTGAGCGTGAAGAAAAGCTAAACATAATTGTAATTTCCTAGGGCGCGGCAGTTCGCCGCGCCTTTTTTCTTTGAGATTAGAACGCTCAGCTCGTGTTCGCCAGCAGGTCACACAACGGCGTGAGACGAATCACTTACCCGAAACGGGAAAAGTGGCACAAAGGTCCTAGGGCATGCTCGAGGTAGTGGGTCAAGTGTAGCGTTTCCAATGTCTTCCATTTTTGGGAGAAGCAGATTCGCATTTTTTCCCGGGGCTGGCAGAGCTTCATATTGCTCCCGTACTGGCATCATGCTCAAGAAATTGGGTTTGAAACCCCTCGTCGGCGGAGAGGCTGAGATGTTGCGTTTCCATTTTGGGCACGCAATCTAAGACAGCTCCTCTGCGACGCTGGCTGCCAGCTCCCCGAGCACCGCCCATGCAGGCATTTCCGGAATGGTTCAAAACGGAATGCAGAATGCATAAGGCTGTCAGCATGAACACCGCCCTCGAGGCCGTTCCCAAATTAACCGCTCAGCTCAGCTCTACTTCCTTGCTCAGCGCTGCTTTGGCCGCTTGCCCTGAGGCTATGGCGGTAGTAGAAGGCGGCAAAATTGTATGGTGCAATTCCGCCCATGCCCACCTTTTCGGGTACGCGAATGCGCGCGAATTGAGGGGGCGTCCGCTTGCTGACCTCCTGCCCCGGAGTCACCCCTGTACCACCAGTGTGGGAGGAGGTCTGGTTCTCAACTGTGGTTTCCCTGCCTGCCAGTTCGGGGGCCGACGAAAGGACAATTCCTACTTGCAGATGGAAAGTTCCTGCCGGGAATTCCGGGTTGGCGGGCGCCGGCTGCTGGTGATCGTGTCACGCGACATCAGCCAGGTGGAGCGGCGGCGCGTCGCCCGCGAAGGCGAGGCCCGTTTCCGCGCCATCTTTGAGACCTCAGCTATTGGCATAGGCCATTTCACCTTGGAGGGCAAGATCGCGGAGAGCAACCGGGCCCTGGAAGAAATGCTGGGCTACAGCCACGAGGAATTGCAGGGTATGCCCTTCGCTCGCATTACCCACCCCGATGACTTGGCTGGCGAGGAGGGTCTCCTTGCAGAAATGACGACAGGGCAGCGCGACCGCTACCGACTGGAAAAACGCTACGTTCGCAAAGACGGAGCAGTTGTATGGGGACGGCTGAATGTCTCGCTGGTGCGTGGCCCAGATGGAGGGCCGCAATTCGCCATCAAGATGGTCGAAGACATCACCGAGCACAAGCGGGCCGAGGCGGCGCTCCGCGAGTCGCAAAAAGTGGAGGCAGTGGGGCGGCTGGTGGCCGGCCTGGCACACGATTTCGCCAACCTGCTCACCGGCATCGGCATACTTTCCGACTTGCTGGCCATGGAACTGAAGTCCCAGCCTGGAGGGCAAAGGGCGCGGGAAATTCAGCTGGCCAGCGAGCACGGGTGCGCGCTAATCCGCAAGCTGCTTTTCGTGGCCCGCCAACATATAAGCGACAGCAAGGTGCTCTCACTTAAGACAGTGGTGGAGGACATGCGCGACCTGCTGGGCGAGATGATCGAAGAGCGGATTGAGCTCATCATTCACAGCGCCCCCAGGCTGGGGCACGTCAAGGCTGACCCGGCGGAAATGCAGCAGGTGATCCTGAACCTGGCACTCAACGCTCGCGATGCCATGCCCGAGGGTGGGCGGCTCAGCATCGAGCTCAGCAATTTTCGCCTGGATGCCCGGGCCGCCAGCGCCGCCGGCCTGCCGGCAGGAGATTACGTTGTCCTGGAGATTGCTGACAATGGTCACGGCATGGATGAGCACACACGCGCGCACTTGTTTGAGCCCTTTTTCAGCACTAAGCAGCCGGGCCAGGGTACGGGCCTGGGCTTGGCCACGGTGCAGGCGATTGTGAACCAGGCAGGCGGAAGCATCGCCGCGAAGAGCGCGCCCGGCCAGGGTACGCGCATGCGCGTGCTGCTGCCGCGAGTGGAAGGCGAACGGGAGTGGCATGGGTCAGAAACGCACGAGCAGCTTTCTCTAACCGGCCGGGAAACGGTTTTGCTGGTGGAAGATGACGAGCGCGTACGCACCTCGGTGGAGCAGGTGCTGGCGCAATGCGGCTACCAGGTGCTGGTTGCAGCCAATGGAGATGAAGCCCTGCGCTTGGTGCGCCGCCATCACGGCGCCATTCATCTGCTGCTCGTGGATCTGGTAATGCCGGGCATGAACGGGCGGGAAGTAGTGAAGCAGATTAGCCCCCTGCAGCCTCAGGCCCAGGTGCTTTTCGTCTCCGGTTATGGAACGGGAGGAGAGGGCGAGGGTGTGGACAACAGGATATTTCGCAAGCCATTTACCGGGGGCGCTCTGGCGCGCAAAGTGCGCGAAGTGCTGGACACCGCCCCGACGCCGGCGGAAACCCAGGGCGACAGGAGCGGCAGGGGGGATGCGAAAAGGACAGGAAGCCGAAGGAGGAAGTCATGCTGACAGCGGAAGCAGCTGCGCCGGCACCGGCGCAAATCGAAAAGGCAAATTTCCTTAACCTGCTGATTGTGGATGACGAGCGTTCTATCCGCGAGGCTTGCCGGGAAGTAGGTCAGATTCTGGGCTTCAATACCTTTGTGGCGGATTCCGCCGAGCACGCTTACCGGACCATGGAAGCACAACCCGTGGATGTGGTGCTGCTCGACCTGAGGCTGCCGGGAGCGGGCGGATTGGAGGCGCTGCACCACATCAAGACCCAGCGACCGGACGCAGTGGTGGTAGTTGTGACCGGCTACGGCACCGTGCAATCGGCAGTGCAGGCCATGAAGGATGGCGCTTACGATTACGTCACCAAGCCCTTCAGCCTGGACGAATTGAAGCTGCTGCTGGAACGGGTGAGCACCCATTTGAAGCTGAAGAGCGAAAACCGCATGCTGCGGGAAAAGATCAAGTCCAAGCATGGATTTGGCAACATCGTGGGCCGGGCCCCGGAGATGGAGAAAATCTACCGCATCATCTCCAAGGCAGCCCACAGCAGCCATCCAGTGCTGATCCTGGGCGAGAGCGGCACGGGCAAAGAACTGGTGGCCCGCACCATTCATTTCTCCGGCCCGCTGCGCGACCGGCCCTTTATTCCCGTGGACTGCGGCTCGCTGGTGCCAACCCTGATTGAGAGCGAGCTGTTCGGCTATGTGAAGGGCGCCTTTACCGGAGCGCAGCATTCTAAGGAAGGCTTGCTGTCCATTGCCGACGGCGGCACGGTTTTCCTGGACGAAATTGCGGAACTGCCGGTGGATTTGCAAGCCAAATTGCTGCGCGCCATCCAGGAAAAGGAAATCCGCGCGGTGGGCAGCACTAAGAGCACCACCATTAACGTGCGTATCCTGGCGGCCACCAACCGCGACCTGGAACACGCCGTGGCCCAGGGCACCTTCCGCCGCGATCTCTATTTCCGCCTTAACGTGCTGACCTTGCGCATTCCGCCCTTGCGCGAGCGCCGCCAGGACATTCCTCTACTGGCCAATTACTTCCTGGAGCGCCTGGTCCGGGACAGCGGCATGCGCCGCGTCTTAAGCGATGACGCTCTGAAGCTGATGCTGGCGTACGACTGGCCGGGCAATGTGCGCGAACTGGAAAATTGTCTGGAGCGAGCATGCGCCCTGAGTTCAGGGCCGGTGCTGTACGTTTTTGACCTGCCCAGCCCTATCCGCAGCGCGCAACAACCGGCTTCCAGCAATGAGGCGCGTGACAAAATCATCCCTATGCTGGAGGTGGAAAAGAAAACCATCCTGAATACCATCGATCAATTGAATGGAGACAAGCTGCTGGCGGCCAAACTTTTGGGCATAGGCAAGACCACGCTCTACCGCAAGCTCAAGGAGTACGCTTCCCAGGAATGAGCGCTGGTTCGGACGCGTTGTTTCAGATTGGGAAGAGGAAGCGCAACATGGTTTCGCTAAACCCTGTGTTTACAAGCAGGCGGATTGGTGAAAGACGTGCAAGGGACAGAGCATGATACTGGTGATAACGCCATCGTCGCGAGTCCGGGAATGCGCTGCGATGATCCAAGAGACAACTGGTGAAGCTACGGAGTGCGTGGAGAGCGTGCGCCGAGCGAGCAAATTGTTACGCAACGGTGAATATTCTGCCCTGGTGATTGATCAATACCTGGCGGAATGCGACCCGGACAGTACGGAAGTGCTGCTGCAGCATGCCGGCACCGCCGTGCCGGTGTATGTGAACGTGGCTATTAGCGGCAGCGAACGGGTAGTGCGGGAGTTGAAGCAGGCGTTGCATCGCAGCCAGAGAGAGCGACAAGCAGCGCGCCGGGAAGCGGAACTGGCATTGCGTAACGAACTGAAGGATAACGTAACCGCCCTGCTGCTCTCCTGTGAGTTGGCCCTGGCAGTTCCCCAGTTGCCGGCCACTGCGCAAGCCAAAATTCGCACGGCCTGCGACTTGGCTAAAGATATTCGCTCCCGCCTGGGATTAGAAGAGAAGGCGAGTGTAACCGGAGGCGATGGCGGAGCTAAGTCCTGAAGCCGCGTTTGCGGCCGCAAGGAGCCATCGCCTTCCATCCCCGCTCTACTCCAAACCGTTCACCACAGAGGTCACAAAGGTTTTGCCCAGCAGCGCGCTTTGGCGGCCGCAGAATGCCCTTTCCGAGTGGGCAAATTTGATAACAATTTGTGCTTTTCGCTATGCAGGGCGTTGCAAGCAATGTTTCTAACCGAAACTGTGTGCTCCGTTCAAAACCAGCGCGCTGACTGGTAGACGCGTAACTCGTTATGTCCCATTCTTTAGGAATACTGTAACTCAGCTTTCAAAGAGTGTGGAAGCGTGTGGCTTCAGCCGCACGAAACACGCTGCAAGCCCCTATGGCTTTAGCCGGTGGCTTGGTGCGGTTGGGGTTGTGCCGGGCCTTCGTCGGGGGCCGAGTCATATCTCCGAAGTGCTCCCGTGAAGCGTTTCTCGCTGGCTTCGAACGTCCGGCGTAAGATTTTCTGGAACTTCTCTCCTCATTTGGGGGAATTAGTTACAGAAAGCGGGCCAGTTCGTCCAACCGCAAATGCACAGCGAACTAAATGACGGCGACCTGCTGCGGCAAATGCTGGCGGGAAATGAGCAGGCCTTCACCGCACTATACAGAACGTACCAGGCCGCCATTTACCGCTTCGCTCGGCAAATGACAGGGGAGGCCGCCCTAGCGGACGAGGTGACCCAGGAAGTTTTTCTGACCCTGATGCGCGAGGGACGCTCGTTTAACGCTCGTCGCGGGTCGCTGCGCGCATGGTTGTACGGGATTGCACGTAACTGCATTCGCCGCTGCCTGGAGCGGGAGCGGCTCTATGTGGGGCTGGATAGGGAAGAGCAAGAGGAGAACACAGCCGAGCTGCTGCCTGACCCGCGCGCGCCGGAAGATGGGCTGGCGGGGCTGGGCAGCCGGGAAACCGTGGAGCAGGTTCGCCGCGCGGTGCTGGCATTGCCGGCGGCTTACCGTGAGGCGGTGATTCTCTGCGAATTGCATGAACTCGGCTATTCCGAGGCGGCGCTGATCCTGGGCTGCCCCCTGGGCACCGTGCGTTCGCGGCTGCACCGGGCCCGAGAACTGCTGGCCCCAAGATTGAAATGCCTGCGTGAAGCACCTGCGGGAGCCGTGGCGAAGCAGTGCCACAGGTGGTGAATATGGATTGCAAACACTTTGACAGCATGCTGGAGGATCTGGAACGGGATATGTCCCTGCCCGCCGGAGCCCGAGACCAAGCCCTGCAACACGCCGAAGATTGCGCTTACTGCCGGGCACGGCTGGCTGCAGGCCGCCTGCTTTCGCTGGAGCTAACCGCGCTGGCCGAGGATGACGAGAATCTGCAGGCGCCCGCGCTCGTCGAAGCCCAACTGCTGGCTGCTTTCAGAGAAAGGAGCCAGCGCCGTTCGCGGGTGTGGTGGAGCGTGAGCTGGACAGGGGCAGCGGCAGCTGTGGCTATTGCCGCCTGGTTGCTGGTGGAGCATCCCCGGAGAAGTCCTGAGCCTCCGGCGCAGCCAAAGGTTGAGGCGGTTGCGTCAGCCGCTCCGCACCTCTCGACTTCGCCGGCAGCCACCGTCAGACACCGGAGTGAGAGCATCGCAGCACGCGCCCGCGGCGAACGTTCCCGTCCAGTCCGTCAGCGCGCGGCTGCCGACGAAGCCAGCGAGTTCATCGCTCTTTCTTCCACTTCGTATCCCGTGGGGGATGGCATTGTGGTGCGCGTTGAATTGCCGCGCTCTGCGCCAGCGCTGGTGGGCCTGCCTATCCCTGGCGGCGATGTTTCCGGCACAGTCACCGCCGACGTCGTGCTGGGGCAGGACGGCATGGCGCGCGCCATACGTTTTGTCCAACCGGAAAAGGGTCAAGACGCGAATCAGAATTTTGGTTTGGAACAGTACTAAATAGGAGACCGTCATGAGAGCCAACGTATACGGCGTTCTGATTGTTGCTTTTTGGCTGATATTGGGAGTGGCAGTGGCGCCTGCCCAAATGCCAGCTCCGCCGCCACCGCCGGGACCCGGGCACGACATGTTTTACGTGCGCACCTTCCGCCTGGAGGACAACAAGGTTGTGGCCGGGGCACCTTATTCCGCTGACGCCATCACCGAGAATACGCAGGTACTAAGTGACGGCAACCGCATTGAGCGAAAAGAGACGGCGAAGGTGTACCGAGACAGCATGGGCCGCACCCGGCGCGACTTGTCTGTGAACGCCATCGGCCCCTGGTCATCGGGGGCGCCCATGCAAATAGCAAACATCTTCGATCCCGTGGCTGGCGTGCACTACATGCTGAACATGCAGGAGAAAAAGGC
Organism: Terriglobales bacterium; assembly: GCA_035252015.1. Lineage (GTDB taxonomy): Bacteria > Acidobacteriota > Terriglobia > Terriglobales > Acidobacteriaceae > JAICWP01. Next base: position 29,034 of record DATFDP010000216.1, on the reverse strand, counting down.
CTTCAAGATGTCTCCGCCACCCAAGCCCCCTGCCGGCGGGCCGGGATTGATGACCAAGGATCGGGTGTTTATCGCAGGCGGAGGCATGCCTGCGGCGGGACCGGAGATGGCCATCGTCGAGAAGGACGCAGGAATTGGAAACCGCGTCGAAACATCGCTCGGCACGCAGGAGATCGAGGGTATTCAGGCCCAGGGCACGCGAACCACGGAAACCATTCCCGCGGGCAAGATTGGCAATGAGAAACCCATCGTCATTACCACAGAGCGCTGGTACTCGCCGGATCTGCAGGTCGATGTGCTGGTGAAGCATAACGACCCGCGCATGGGTGAGGTCGTGTATCAACTCACAAACGTCAGCCGCGAAGAGCCAGATCCGTCCTTGTTTCAGGTGCCGGCTGACTACACGGTCCAGGAGGGACCAATGGTGTTCCAGAAGCGGCTGCACTGAGGCATCTGGAATCAGTTGACCTGGAAGAAGAAATCATTCCCCGCCCGTAAACCGGCGGCCAATCGTTTGTGTGCCGTTTGGGCCATTGGCGCGCTTGCTCCGGACTGCGAGCCGCAGCCATTTTGCGGCGCGTAGGCCCGCCGCTCCCACCCGATTACCCTTTCTTAGCGAGAATTTGTCCGCTTTCGAACGCAAATTTCGGAAACGAACACTGAATGGCTCTCCGTTGACCCGAAAGTAGGTTTATTTTCAGCAACATAACAGGGGCAATAGACTTGCTCAGGCCTGTGGTAAAAGGGAGTACCCGCCATGACCGAGCATATTCTGTCCTTTCTACGCGACCTGAAAGTCGGCTGCCGTTCCTTATCCCGCGAGAAAGGGCTGACGGCCACGGTAGTAGTAACCCTGGCCTTGGGCATTGGCGCCAATGCTGTCATGTTTAGTCTGGTGCGGGGAGTGCTCCTGCGCCCGCTGGTGAATCGTGACGAGGGCCGGCTTATCTACATCGGCCAGACCAGCGGGAAGGACGACGTTCATTTCTCTGTCCCGGAAATCAAGGACTTGCGCGCAAGAGTTAAGACGCTGAGCTCAATCGGCGAATTCTCCATTATCGGCTTCACCATGGTAGGGCTGGGTGAACCGCGAGAGGTCCGTGCCGGCGTGGTGGATGGAAATTATTTCCAGGTTATGGGCCTGCGCCCGGTACTGGGGCGGCTGCTGGACAAGCACGATGATGGCCCCAACGCAGCGGGCGCTGTGGTACTGACCTACCGCTTTTGGACAACGGTTCTGAAGAGCGATCCCACCGTGATCGGCAAAACCGTGCGGCTAGACTCCTTTGATTCGCGCACTGCCACCGTCGTAGGCGTCCTGGAGCCCTGCCTCCCGTACCGGCAAGACACGGAAATTATTTCCAATATCATCACCAGCGCCCATCATCTTTCTGCCACCATGGTCACCAGCCGCATACACCGTATGACTGATTTATTCGGCAGGCTGACGCCCGGAGTGACTCTGCCCATGGCGCGCGCGGAGTTGCGCACGGTGTATGGGTCCATGGTAAAGGACCATCCCGACGCCTACCCTGCCAAAGAAAACTTTCGCATCAATGCGATGCTGCTGCGCGACCAGCTCACGTCTGGAGCACGGACGATACTGCTGGTTCTGATGGCGACTTCGATACTTGTGTTCATCATCGCCTGTTCCAACGTGGCCAACCTCATTTTGGCGCGCACCGTGCGGCGGCAAGCCGAACTGGGGGTCAGAGCGGCACTGGGCGCTAGCACCGGGGCTTTGCGGCGCACGTTGCTAAGCGAGAGCCTGCTGCTGTGCGTCGGGGGGGCAGCGCTCGGCCTGGTGGTCGCCAGCCCCATGGTCGCAATTCTGGGACGCTACATGTCGCGATACTCCGTTCGAGCCCTCGACCTCACGGTTGATTCCACCATGCTCTGGGTGGGTGCGGGTCTCGCGGTAGTAGCCGCGGTGCTGCTGGCATATATTCCGCGCTTGCCTTCGTCGGAAGGTGCGCAAGGATTCAACCTGGCCAGTGGCAGCACCCGTTTCACCGGCGCCGCCAACCGCAAACTGAGGATCTTCGCGGTAATTCAAATCGCTGCCTCGTTCGTGCTGGTGGCTTCGGCCGCTGCAAGCGTGCGAACGCTGCTTTCGCTGGAGGCCGCACAGGCCGGTTTCGACACGCGCCATGTGCTGGCGGTGAATGTGCCGGTGATCCATTTGGGAAGAACGCCCGCGCAGGCGGTGGATTTCTACCGGGAAGCGACGCGGCGCATTCGCGAACTCCCCGAAGTTCAGAACGTTGCCATTGGCATGATGGTTCCGTGGCGCGAACCCGCCCCCTTCTTCCTGCAATTTGGAGTGGACGGACACGTGCCGACGCCGAATGAGCAACATCCCACAGCTGTAATACGGGTCGTATCACCCGGATTTTTCGCAACCCTGGGCCTGCCTGTGCTGGAGGGACGCGATTTCAACGACGCTGACCGCGACGGTAGAGAGCGCGTGGCCATTGTAAGCCAGACCTTGGCGCAACGGATATTCAAGGGCGATGCCATGAACCATCACATGATGTGGACCGACCCCATCCTGAAGGCCGTTCCTATGATCAGTGCCGAGCCCTTGCGCATTGTGGGTGTGGTGCCGGACATCGATGACTCGAATATTGTGCCGGAGCCGACCATGACGGTGTACCGTCCTTTTGACCAGGAGCCGGTCATTGGTGGCGGACGCCTGTTCGTTCACGTGCGCTCGAATCCTTACGGTCTGGTGACTCCGATCACCCGCCTGTTGCGCACTATGTCCGCGGATCAACCGGTGGAACACGCGGCCACACTGGAAGACGTTCGCGCCGAGGTGCTCTCGCCTGACCGGCTCAATGTTATGGTGTTTGGCGCGTTCGCCGCTGTCGCCCTGCTGATTGCGGTAGTGGGAGTGGCGGGAGTATTGGCGTTCTCGGTGAGCGCACGCACACGGGAGTTTGGCATACGGCTGGCTGTAGGGTCCCAGCCGCGGCAACTGCTAACGCGCGTGCTCAGCGAAGGCGCAATCATGGCCATTGCCGGATTGGCTGTCGGCTTCGCCTCCGGCTTTGGCCTGGAGCGATTGGCGGGTAGTTTGCTTGCTGATCTGAAAGCACCGGGCGTGCTGGCGGTAGCGGGCGCTGCCATTGTGCTATTGCTTGCGGCCGTGACAGCATCGGTGGTACCTGCGGCCCGCGCGGCCCGCATTGATCCGATTGAGGCGCTGCGGACGGAGTAAGGCTTCGGCTTTTCAGATTCGCGGAAAAAATATCTCTTGCTGCCCCACTTGAGTCGAGCGGCTCGCGTAGGCATCTCGACTGGCGAGACCGCATCTAATCGCCCCAGAGGAGCCGTGCTGGATTCCAGTGTCGTCCCTCTCTGCTTCCACAATGTCTATCGGCCATCTGCAAGAGACATCCGCGAACAAGGCAGCAGTTCCTCCGCAAGTCGACCGCGAAGCGCTCGCGCGCCGCATTGACGAACTGGGCGAGTGGTTCCACAACCTTGACCTGTATGGTGTGCCGACCGCGCCTAACCACTTTCTAGGCGATTTCCCCAACGTCAAATGGAGGCACATTGCTTCGGTAATCCCCCAGGACCTGAGCGGGGCATCGGTCCTCGATATCGGCTGCAACGGTGGCTTTTATTCCATTGAGATGAAGAAACGCGGCGCGGAACGAGTTCTGGGCATTGATGTGGACGACCGTTATCTGAATCAGGCTCGTTTCGCGGCGCGAACCCTCGGCCTGGAAATCGAGTTTGAGAAGCGCTCCGTATACGACGTGGACCGTGTCTCCGGGCAATTCGATTACGTCTTATTTATGGGAGTGCTTTACCACCTGCGCTATCCGCTGTTCGCTCTGGACAAAGTAGTAAAGAAGGTGGGAGGGAAGCTGCTGTTTCAAACCATGATCCGAGGTTCTGAGCTGGTGCGGACCTGGGAGAAGGATTATCACTTCTGGAATAAAGAGATATTTACTCACGCAGAGTTTCCCTGCATGTACTTCATCGAAAACAGCTACGCCAACGATCCTACCAACTGGTGGTTGCCAAACCGGGGAGCAGCGGAGGCCATGTTGCGCAGCTCCGGGCTGGAGATTGTTGCTCATCCCGAGCCCGAAACCTGGCTGTGTGTTCCCCGAGAGGTCGCCCACGGGGGCCAGTACATCCTGGATTTGGAACTGGCCGGCATCTTATAAGGTGGACGCCGTGATGCACGACATGCGCGAGGAGAATCATGGTTGAAGCAGTAATGCTCTGGAATGAGCCCAACAACCTGTCCCACTGGGACTTCAAAATAGACAGCGACTGGAAGATTTTTGCCGATATGGCGGTCCAGGCAGCGCAAGCGGTGCGCGGGGTAAATCCGGAGCTGAAGATCGTGCTGGGCGGCATTTCGCCCATTGACCCCAATTTCATCCAGCTTATGAAGTCGCATGGCGTGCTGGACGCCGTCGACATCGTGGCGGTGCATGGCTTCCCCTTGGACTGGAACCACTGGAGTATTCATTCCTGGCCGGACAAAATTGACGAGGTTCGGGCCGTGATCAGCAAGCCAGTGTGGGTCTCAGAAGCCGGCGCCTCTTCATTCGGCGCAGAAGAGGTACAGGTATTCGGGTTGCAGAAGACGGCCGAGTTGCTGCTGCCGCGTGTGGAACGCATTCACTGGTATAGCCTCTTCGATCTCCCGGCCACCTGGACCGCCACAACCCGTCATAAAGAGTCGGAAGGCAGTGCCTACTATCGCCACTACTACATGGGACTGGTGCGGGAAGACGGGACGCCCAAGCTGGCGGCTTCTCAGTTCCCGCAGGGATTAGGCATTTGCCAGTGGTTCCACTTTGAAGATCCGCGCCTGGAATCCGGCGTGGAGTGGCTGCGGCGCCTGGGCGTGCGCTACTTGCGCACGGGCATCAGTTGGGCAGATTCGTTTCGTCCGGCGGCGCAGCAATGGTTCGACCGCCAGATGCGTGCGCTCGAGGAATTCGACACCACCTTAACACTTTGTTTCACTCCCGAGCACCTCGGCGTGCAGCCACACTACACAAGCCCTCCTCGGGACCACCACGACTTTGCCGAGTTCACGGCCTGGGCAGTGGAACGCTACGCCGCTCATGGCGCTAAGCCCGCGGTGTTGGATCATGCCGGACCACAAGCCGTGAGCGAGTTTAGCAGTCATTGTATGGATTGAATCAGCCCCGCCTCGAAGGCTGAGAGTTGCGACTCGAAGCCGCTGGTGAGAACGGAACAGAGGCGCTAACAGAGACTTTAACAGCAGGGTAGCGGGCATTTGACGGCCATGAATTCGGATCCGCTCCACCCACAATTCTCTCCCGCCTGGGATGGCATCTCAGGAAAGTACGTACCCATCCAAGAAACACAGTTGCGGCGGAGCACGCTGGTCGGCTCTGAAAAATCTTCATTATTCCCTCCGTCGTACCTGTAACTAAAAATGAGCAAAAAACGAATCTTAGTGACGGGCGGTGCGGGTTTTGTTGGTTCCCACCTGATTGACGCTTTATTAGAGCGCGGTGATGAGGTGCGGGTTTACGACAATCTCACCCCGCAGGTACATGGCGACGGTTTGCCCGGCTATTTTTCTCGGCACGTCGAACTCATGCCGGGAGACATGCGCCATCCGGAGGGGGTGCGCGAGGCGGTGCGCAACATAGATGTTGTGTTCCACCTTGCGGCTGCCGTCGGCGTAGGCCAGTCCATGTACGAAATCGCGCACTACATGGGCGCGAATACCCAGGGGACCGCCAACCTCTTGCAAGCCTTGCTGGACACGCGCAGCCGCGTGGAGAAGCTGATAGTCGCTTCTTCCATGTCCATCTACGGAGAAGGAAAGTATGTCTGCCCGGCGTGCGGTGAGATGGCGCCGCCGCCGCGTCCGCTTTCGCAGTTGAAGCAGAAAACCTGGGAGGCTTTGTGTCCCCAGTGCGGCGTGGCCTTGAGGCCCATCCCTACCGATGAGTCCAAGCCCCTGCAGGCCACCTCCATCTATGCGCTTTCCAAGAAGGACCAGGAGGAAATGGTGTTGCTGTTTGGCCGCACCTACCAGGTGCCGGCGGTGGCGCTGCGCTATTTCAACATCTATGGGTCGCGGCAGGCGCTCTCCAATCCCTACACGGGAGTGGCTGCCATATTTGCTTCCCGGCTGATGAACGGCAACCCACCACTGATGTTTGAGGATGGTGAGCAGATGCGGGACTTCGTCAGTGTTCACGACGTGGTTGCCGCCAATTTGCTGGCTATGGAGCGGCCGCAGGCGGACGGCATGGCCCTGAATATTGGTTCCGGGCAACCCATCACCATCCGGCAAGTTGCGGCGGAACTGGCCAGAGCGCTGGGAACCGAGGTAGCCCCGCAGATCACGGGCAAATATCGCGCCGGCGACATTCGACACTGCTTCGCCGACATTTCGGCGGCGGAGAAGGTGCTCGGCTATTGCCCCCGGGTAAAGTTTGGGGAAGGAATTCAGGAACTGGTGCAGTGGCTGGGCTCACAGAAAGCAGTGGACCGCTCGGCCGAAGCAGTGGAGCGGCTCACGACGTACGGGCTGGCTGCCTGAACCGGCGCCTGCAATTTGGCCCCCTATATCGGATTTATCCGACGACCCTGGATAGAGGGACCGGGAACTAAAGAGTACAAGCATGAGGAAAACACAGTCGTTTCGTTCCGTCCTGATCTTCGGGGGAGCCGGCTTCATCGGCTCCAACTGGGCGCGGTATCTGCTAGAACATACGGATGCCAAGGTGCACGTGTACGACAATCTTTCGCGCAACGGAATCCGCCACAACCTGGAGGAATTGCAGCGCATTGCCGGCCGCTCGGGGCGGTTGCAGATCACGGTGGGGGACGTGCGCGACAGCAACATGGTGCAGCGCGCCGTGCGTGCCGCCACCGAGGTGTATCACTTTGCCGCTCAGGTGGCGGTCACGACCTCGGTCTCGGAGCCGCGCCTCGACTTCGACGTAAATGTCTGCGGAACCTTCAATATTCTGGAGGCAGTACGCAAAAGCGGCCGCCGTCCCTTCCTGCTGTTCACTTCAACGAACAAGGTCTATGGCGAGCTGAACTCGCAGCGCCTGCTCGCCAACAGCACTCGATACAGCTACGCCGATATCCGTGGTGTCAGCGAGAACCAGCCGCTGGACTTCCATTCTCCTTACGGCTGCTCCAAGGGGGCCGCCGATCAGTATGTCCACGACTATGCCCGCATCTATGGCATTCCCAGCGTGGTTTTCCGCATGTCCTGCATCGCCGGGCCGCAGCAGTTCGGCAATGAAGACCAGGGCTGGGTGGCCCATTTTCTCTATTCCGCGCTGCAGAACCTTCCGATCGTGATTTACGGCGACGGCCGGCAGATTCGCGATGTGCTCTGCGTGGAGGACTTGCTGCGGGCCTTCGATGCTGTTCGGATAAATCAGAAGAACACCGCCGGGCAAATTTATAACGTCGGTGGCGGGTCACAGAACACTGTCTCGCTATTGGAGCTTATGGAAGAAATCCAGCTTCTCACCGGCCGCAAGCTGGAATATGAAACCTGCCCCATGCGGCCAGGCGACCAGTTGGTATATGTGACCGATTTCACTAAGTTGCGCCGGGATACGGGTTGGCAGCCGCAAATCAACCTGCGTGAAACCTTGGAAAAGATGTGCGCATGGTGGAAGCGTAATCGCCAGCTGTTCGCTGCTCCGCCATTGCCGGAGCGCATGCCGGGAGCGGCGCTGGAGCACGTGCCGGGGGTAGCGGCGTGAGGTACGCGCTCGTCAACCCCAACTGGGATTTTACCGGCTCCACTTATTTCGGGTGCCAGGAGCCGCATTATCCTCTGGAGCTGCTTTTCAGCTTCGACAAAATTCGCGCCGCCGGGCACGAGCCCCTGCTTATTGACGCGCAACTCCACGAACTCAAACTGGAAGAGGTTAAGCACCGGGTGGAGCGCTTCGAGCCGGACTTCCTGGTAATCCCTACCGCGCCTTCGTACCTGTTCTGGCGCTGTCCTCAGCCGGAGCTGCGCGTGCCGCGGCAGTGGTTCGCGGCTCTGGGAGAGAAGTCGGTGCGGGTGGCCATCGGCCCGCATCCCTCGGCAACTCCCAGTGTGACGCTGCGCAAGCTGCAGTGCGATGTGGCCATGCGGGGCGAACCGGACTACACGCTGGCGGAACTGGCTTCCAAACCTTGGTCCCAAATTGATGGCTGCTGCTGGCGCGATCACAACGGAGAGCACCTCTGCGCCAGTCTTGGCGTGGCCGACATGAAAGGCTTGGAGGCTCTCGACTTCAGCAATTACCAGGTGGAGAAGCACGACCACCGCCACCACGTGTTTAACGGCTCTGGCCGCGGCGCCGAACTGGAATTCGCCCGCGGCTGTCCCTGGACCTGCAGCTTCTGCAACAAGACCCTGTTCCGCAACAAATTCCGAGAGCGGGATGTGGAGTCGGTGCTGGCGGAAGTGGACCGTGTCACCGCGCGCGGCGTGGACTACATCTACTTCATTGACGAGATTTTCGGCGTCGGCAAGAACGTGCTGCGCTTGCTTGAGGGAATTGCCAAGCGCAAGGTCAGCATCGGCATGCAGTCGCGTATTGATTTGTGGAACGAAGACACGTTAGATTTGCTGGGCCGCGCGCGCTGCATCTCTTTTGAGTGCGGCATTGAATCCATCACCGACGCCGGGCGCGACGAACTGAATAAGAACTGCCGCATGTCTACCGAGCGCCTTACCGAGCTGCTCATTTACGCCCGCAAGCGCATTCCCTGGGTGCAGGCCAACCTGATTCTCACCGACCACGACGATCGCGAGGAAATCCGCAAGTGGCAGCAGAAGCTGAAGACCCACGACGTGTGGGTTAGTGAGCCCGTGCCCATGTTTCCGTTCCCTGGCACTCCACTCTACCAGCAGATGTTCGGCACGCCCGACGACCAGGCCTGGGAGCGTGCGCATCACTACTACACCTCGACCTTCAATCCCAAGGGCTACAGTGATATCCAGGAGCAGCGCCCGGCAAATATCGAGGAACTGGAATGCGCGTCTTAGTCACCGCCGACACAGTGGGCGGCGTCTGGACCTATGCTCGGGAACTGGTGGCGGGCCTGATCCGCCACGGCGTGCAGGTGACGCTCATCAGTTTCGGCGAAATTCCCACTCCTCGGCAGAGCGCGTGGATGGAGGGTCTGCAAGGCTTGGACTACCGGCCCACCGCTTTCCATCTCGAGTGGATGCAGGAAGCGCAGCGCGATGTGGAGCAGTCCATGCGCTTTCTGGAGTCGGTGATCCGCGAGGTCCGTCCCGACCTGCTCCACTTTAACCAGTTTTGTTATGGCAACGTGGGGGCTGATCTACCGCGCATCGTGGTGGCCCACAGCGACGTAGTGAGCTGGTGGCTCAGTGTCCACGGGGAAGAGCCGCCGCCCAGCCCGTGGCTGCGGTGGTACCAGCAGGTAGTGCGGCGTGGGTTGCGTTCGGCCACTACGGTCGTGGCGCCTTCGCGCTGGATGTTGAACATGCTCACGGAAATTTACGGCCGCCCCATGGACAGCATGGTTGTCTACAACGGCCGCAGCTCCCGCCTCTTCAATCCTCATATGACGAAAACCGAGGCCGTGCTCGGCGTGGGGCGGCTGTGGGATTGCGCCAAGCAGGTCTCGCTTCTTACCCGTTACCCGCAGGCGGTCCCGGTGTGGATTGCCGGTTCGGAGATTCACCCCGAGGAAACGTTACGCGGTGAGTCCGGGTTGGTTGCAGAGGCCAATGTTGAACTGAAAGGCCCGCTGCCGGAAAAGCAAGTGCGCATGCTTTACACGCGCGCCGCTATTTACGCCGCAACTTCCCGCTACGAGCCTTTTGGGCTGGCGCCGCTGGAAGCGGCTATGTCGCGCTGCGCGCTGGTGGCCAATGACATTCCCAGCTTTCACGAACTGTGGGGTGATACGGCAATTTACTTCCGCCACAACGATGGCCCCGACCTCGCAGAAAAAATCCGCCAGCTTGCCGCTGATCCCGCCCTGCGCCGCACCTACGCGCTGCGGGCTTACCGCCGCGCATTACAGCGTTTTACCGCCGAGCGCATGGTGAACGAGTACCTGCAACTTTATTGCTCGCTGGTGGGAGCGGAGGCGCTGGCCGCATGAACCACTCCCTCAGGCTGCGCTTCTTCGCCCACTCCTGGGTTTCCGACTGGAACCATGGCAACGCCCATTTCCTGCGCGGCCTGGTGCGCGAACTGATCCGCCTTGGGCAGGAGGTACGCTGCTACGAACAATGCGGAGCGTGGTCGTTGGCTAATCTTCTGCGGGAGGAAGGCGAGCAGGCGCAGCGGGCCGTCGAGGAATTCTGGCGCGCATTTCCTGAACTCGATGTCCGTTTCTACCAGAACGATGCCGGCTTCCGCGATTTTGCCCGCGAGGAGTTGTGCGGCACCGACGTGGTTGTGGTCCACGAATGGACTCCACCCGAGGTGGTCGGAGTCCTCACCGCTCTGAAGCGGGAACTTGGCTTCCGCCTCCTCTTTCATGATACGCACCACCGGGCTTACAGCAATCCCAAAGAGATGCTGCGCCTGCCATTAAACGAGTTTGACGGCGTGCTCGCTTTTGGCGAAGCCATTCGCCGCATCTACCAGCAAGGATTAGGAGTCGAAAAAACCTGGACATTTCACGAAGCGGCTGACACCAGCAATTTTCGTCCTCGGAATGAGGAAAAAAATACCGATGTGATTTGGGTAGGCAATTGGGGTGACGAGGAACGCACGCTGGAGTTGCAGGAGTTCCTTATCGGACCGGCAGCGGCATTGCGCGGGAGCAGGATTGCGGTGCACGGCGTGCGCTACCCGGAAGAAGGTCGTCAGAAACTGGCGTCCGCCGGGATAGAGTTTCGCGGCTATTTGCCCAACCTGCGGGCTCCCCGCGCTTACGGCGAAAGCAAGGTCACCGTGCATGTGCCCCGGCGCCACTATGCCAACGGTCTGAGTGGTGTGCCTACCATTCGCGTCTTCGAGACGCTGGCCTGCGGCATTCCACTGTTGTGCGCGCCATGGGCCGACACAGAGGGCCTGTTTCGCCCGGGCGAAGACTATCTCTGCGTGCCCGATGGGGGCGCCATGGCAGCGGAACTGCGCCGCCTTATTTCCGATGCTGCCGCCCGGGAGCAACTGGCTGCCAGCGGCCTGGAAACGATTCGAGCGCGTCACACCTGCGCTCATCGTGCGCGTCAGTTTATGGATGTCTGCGAGGAACTAGGAAAATGAAAATCTTCGTCTTCGGTTCCAGCCTGACTTCGTCGTACTGGAACGGAGCCGCCACCTACTATCGCGGCATTTATAAAAACCTGCATGCGCTGGGTCACGAGATCACCTTCGCCGAGCCCGATATTTACGGTCGTCAGAAGAATCGCGACGCCGGCGAAATTGATTACTCCGAGGTTGTGGTATATTCCACGCCCCGCGACCTGGACCGCATGCTGGCGCGCGCCTGCGATGCCGAGTTGGTCATCAAGCACAGCGGCGTCGGCGCCGATGACGAACTGTTGGAGTGCGAGGTTCTGCGCTGCCGTTGCTGCGGCACGCGCGCTGCTTTCTGGGATGTGGACGCGCCGGCCACCCTGGCGCGCGCGGAAGCCAACTCGGACGATCCTTTCCTGGCGCTGATTCCGCAATATGACTACATTTTCACGTACGGCGGCGGGCCCCCGGTGGTCGAGCGCTACCTGCAGTTGGGAGCAAGAAACTGCTATCCCATTTACAACGCGCTGGAGCCGGAAACCCATCACCCCGTGCCGCCCGATCCCGAATTGGCATGCGACTTGGTGTTTGTCGCCCACCGGTTGCCTGACCGTGAGCGGCGGGTCGAAGAATTCTTCCTGCGCGCGGCCGAACAAGCCCCGGACCTGGCATTCATTCTGGGCGGAGAAGGATGGGCAGGAAAGCCCATGCCGCGCAATGTGCGCTGGATTGGCCACGTCGGAACCCACGACCACAATCGTGTGAACTGCTCGGCCCGCATGGTGCTGAACGTCAATCGCGAATCTATGGCCACAGTGGGGTTTTCTCCGCCCACGCGGGTATTTGAGGCGGCAGGCGCAGGCGCCTGCCTGATCACTGACGCTTGGGCGGGAGTTGGAACGTTTTTCGAGCCAGGCCAGGAAATCCTGATCGCTTCCAGCGCCGAGGAAATCGTGCGCCTGCTGCGCTCCCTTGACCGGAGGCAGAGCGCAAAGATCGGCGCTGCCATGCGCGCCCGTGCTCTTCGCGATCACACTTATGCCTTACGCGCCCTGCAGGTGGACGCAACCCTGCGCTCGGCTGAGAAGCAGAGCGCAATGCCGCAACCTCGCAGTACCGTAGCCGCGTGAAACTGGAGAATCGAACTTGAAGATCGTTATCTTTGGTCTTTCCATCACCTCGGCCTGGGGTAACGGCCACGCTACCACTTTTCGCTCACTGACGCGGGCATTGCATGCCCGTGGCCACAAGATCGTGTTCTTCGAGAAAGACCTGGAGTGGTACGCCTCCAACCGCGACCTGCCCAACCCGTCATTCTGCGACATGCGCATTTTTCAGAACTGGAAGGAAGTCCTGCCCCAAGCCCGCCGGGAGATGAGGGATTGCGATGTAGCCATAGTAGGCTCCTATTTTCCTGACGGCATCGCGGCCATTGACGAACTTCTGGACTCGCCCGCCCCGGTCAAAGGCTTCTACGATATTGATACACCGGTCACAGTGGCGCGGTTGCGCGACTCAGGCACCACTGACTACCTGCGCGGCGATCAAATTGCGGGCTTCCATCTGTACTTCAGCTTTACCGGCGGGCCCATGTTGCAGGAACTGGAGCAGGATTTTGCGGTGCAGCGGGCGGTTCCCCTCTACTGCTCCGTGGATACGGAGGAGTACCGCGCCTGGCCGGTGCACAAACGCTACCAGTCGGACATGAGTTACATGGGCACCTATGCGCCCGACCGTCAGCCCAAGATTGAAGAGCTGCTCTGCGAACCGGCGCTCCGCCTGCCGCAGCAGAGCTTTTTGCTGGCCGGGCCGCAGTACCCGCGCAACCTGCGCTGGCCAGCCAATGTGCGCCACATTCGCCACCTGAACCCGCGCTGGCATCCGCGCTTCTACAGTTCCTCACGTCTCACCCTGAACGTCACCCGGCGCGCTATGGTGCAGGCCGGCTACTCGCCTTCTGTACGAGTCTTCGAGGCAGCCGCCTGCGGCGCAACCATGGTCTCCGACAACTGGCCCGGACTGGATTCGTTTTTTGTGCCCGGTAGGGAGATCCTGGTCCCCGCCGGCCCCGATGATGTGGTTGGTTATCTAGCGGGAACTGACGAGGGCGAGTTGCACCGCATCGGCCGCAACGCGCAGGAACGGGTGCTAGCCGAGCACACGGCTGAGTGCCGCGCCCAACAATTCGAGCAGTATGTCAGCCAGGTCGGGCAGCGTCCCATTTCATCCCTCGGAGAACCTGCCGCCGCAGCCTAAGCGCCGCGGTCGATCGCATTAGTTTCAGCCCTGCGCTCTCGCCAAAAGCCGCGATGGGAAAACTCGACCCCTCCTTGCCGCATCCATTTAGCAGGGGCTGAACTCCCCCGTTCCTTTCCACTTGCAAGCCAGCAAAAACCTGCGAGGGGGTGTACTTAATGAGAGTTGCCATTATCGCGCCACCGTTTATAAGTGTCCCGCCCCGCCGCTATGGCGGGACGGAGTTGTTCATTGCCCAACTAGCAGCAGGATTACAGAAGTCTGGGCTGGATGTCGTCGTTTACGCCAATGGGGAATCCAGCGCCGGGGCCGAAACCCGCTGGCTCTTTCCCAAAGCGCAGTGGCCCATTAAGGGCGAGGTTTACGACAACCTTAAAGACCTGAACCACACCACCTGGGCGATCAAGGATGCGGCTCGTACCTGCGATCTTATTCATATCAATAATGCTCCAGGCCTTGTCTGCTCCCGCTTTGTCCACCGCCCTTTCGTTTACACGATTCATCATCCTCACGTAACGGAATTGAGCGATTTCTACGGCTATTTCCCGGAGATCAACTACGTCACCATCAGCGACTTCCAGCGCCGCCAGGAGAACATGCCGCACCTGCAGACCATTCACCACGGCCTGGATCTTACTCAATATCAGTGCCGCGAGAAAAAGCAGGACTACTTGGCTTTCCTGGGCCGGATCGCCCCCATCAAGGGTCCTCATCTTGCCATTCAGGTAGCCAAGAAGGCCGGCATACCATTGAAAATTGCCGGAGAAATCCAGCCCATGTTCCGCGCTTATTTTGAGACTGAAATCAAGCCTCATCTGGACGGCAGTTTCATCGAATACATAGGTGAGGCTGATCTCGCCGCCAAGAACGAACTTCTGGGCAACGCCCGCGCCATGCTTTTTCCCATTCAGTGGGACGAGCCTTTCGGGCTGGTGATGCTCGAAGCCATGGCGTGCGGCACCCCGGTCCTGGCTCTCCCCGGAGGCTCGGTTGGAGAAGTCATCGAAAACGGAGTGAACGGTTTTATCTGCCAATCCATGGAGGAACTGGTCGAACGCTCGCGTCAAGTGGCGATTGCTCCCGGCATGGTGCGTCAGTATGCGCAAGAGGGATATTCGCTCGAGCATATGGCAGCGCGTTACGCTAAGCTGTATCAAAGCATTCTTGCGGCCGGACAGGCCCCCAAGATTTCCTCTCTCGTCGAGGAGCAACGTGCGGTGGCATGAGCACGCGAGTTTCGATTCCGCAAACGGAGTTGGTGGAGATTCCATCGCCGTACGTGGAACCCCGGGTCGCCTTTCAGACCCTGGAACCGCGCAAGGTCAACAACCTTACTCTCATTGAGGGTAAAACCTTCCTGTCCACCACCGTAGCCGGCGACATCACTCCCGCAGGCGCGCCTGACGTGGGTTTTTTCCACGACGATACCCGCTTCCTCAGTTATCTGGAGCTGAAGGTTGGCGGACATCGCGCCGTGGTGCTCTCCTCCAGCACAGAAAATACCTTCGCTTCGCAAATCGAGCTCACCACCGGCAACATTACCCTGCGTGATTCTTTCGACCTGCCGGAGAACACCATCCATATCCGGCGCGAGCAGTTGCTGGGGGAAGACACTTTTTTTGACCATTTCACATTTGAGAACTTTAATCTCAAGCCGGTCGAGATGTTCATTGAGCTCTCCTTTGAGGCAGACTTTGTGGACGTCTTCCAGGTGCGCGGCTGCCCGCGTTCCAACCACGGCCAGTACTATCGCCCCGTGGTGGAGCACGACCGGCTTTCCTTCTACTACCGCGGGCGGGATGGAATTCTGCGCCAGACTCTGATCGCCATGCGCCCAGCACCGGCGTCCCTGGGCGAGCGCAGCGCCCGCTGGGAAATGAAGCTGCCGTCGCTGCAGAAGTTTCAGATGGAGGTCACGGCTACTCCCGGAGTCGAAGGGCAGCAGCCTACCCCTCGCAGCTACGATTTCGCCGCCAACTTGCGCCGCCGGCGCGAAAACTACGCCGAATGGGAGAGCATTTCCACCATCTTCAGCAGCAGTCACGGGGTGTTCGACGCCGCTCTGCAGACCGCCATCGGCGACTTCCACGCCCTGCAAATTCCCGATGGCAACCAGTGCACCATCGGCGCGGGCATTCCCTGGTTCGCCACCATTTTTGGTCGCGATTCGATCATTTCCTCGTACCAGGCATTAACTCTTAATCCTCAGCTCGCCATTGATACCTTGCGCGTGCTGGCCCGCTACCAGGGCACCGAGTATAACGACTGGCGCGACGAGGAGCCGGGGAAAATTCTGCACGAATTGCGCACCGGCGAGATGACGCGCAGCGGGGAAATGCCCTTTGGTCCTTACTACGGCTCGGTGGACGCCACTCCGCTGTTCCTCATCCTGCTCAGCGAAACCTACAACTGGACAGCCGACGACGAGCTGATGCGGGAGTTGCTGCCCGCCGCTTACCGCGCCCTTGATTGGATCGACCGGTATGGTGACCTGGACGGAGACGGTTTGGTCGAGTTCCTGAGGCGCTCGCCCAAGGGCCTGGTCAACCAGGGATGGAAGGACTCCTGGGACGCCAACATGCGCCCCGACGGCACCGTGCCCCACCCGCCTCTGGCGTTGGTCGAGGTGCAGGGCTACGTGTACGAGGCCAAGTACCGCATGGCTTCCCTGTTGCGTGCTTTCGGCGACACTGGACGCGCCGAACGGCTGCGCAAGGAAGCCGCCGATTTGGCTAAGCGTTTGGAGAAGGCATTTTGGATGCCGGGTCCCAGTTACTACGCCATGGCTCTGGATGAAAAAAAACATCCGCTGGAGGTGATTTCGTCCAACGCCGGCCAGCTCCTTTTTACTCGCGTTCTAACCAGAGACCGCGCTCGCGCCGTGGTGAACCGGATCATGCACCAGGACATGTTCACCGGCTGGGGCTGGCGCACACTGGCCAGCTCGGAGCGCGTTTTTAACCCGCTCAGCTATCACCGGGGCTCGGTCTGGCCACATGACAATTCGCTTATTGCTCATGGCATGGCGCTCAACGAGTTTCGCCGGCCGGTGCTGCGCCTGCTCACCGCAATGTTCCAGGCCGCGCTCAATTTTCGCGACTATCGCCTGCCCGAGCTGTTCTGCGGGGTGCAGCGCCGAGAAAACGACGAGCCGGTGCACTACCCCGTTTCGTGCTCGCCGCAGGCCTGGGCTTCGGGCGCGCTGCTGCTGATTCTCTCTTCCGTGCTGGGAATCCGGCCCAGTGCGCAGCGCAAAGAGCTGAACATTGTGAACCCGGAATTGCCCGACTGGCTCGACCACCTGCACATCCGGAATCTCCGCGTGGGCAAGAGCCGCGTCGGCCTAGACTTCACCCGCCGCCGCGACCGCACCTTCTGCAACGTGGTAGATATCGGCGGCGACAAGCTACTGGTGAATGTGGCGTTCAAGAAGTAGTTAGCATTTAGCAATAAGCGTTTAATCGGCTACGGTATCGCTTCTGAACCAACCATCACTGAGGTTCAGGGCTAACTGCTAATTGCTTGCTACGGCAACTGCAATTAAGCTAGGCAGTTACACAGGAGGCTCCATGTCTGACGTCAAAATCACAGTTCGCAGAAACGGTCCTTTTCGCGTCGAGGCTGCACCGGGCAGCATTGAGATCGTGGACGCCGACGGCAATCCCTACGACCTTTCCGCGAAGATGAAGGAAGGCAAGCTCGCCTTCTCGCTCTGCCGCTGCGGCGGTTCCGTCAACAAGCCTTTCTGCGACGGCACCCATTCCAAAATCGGCTTCCAGGCCGCCGAAGCCGCCGTCAAAGCTTCCGACCAGGCGCAAAGCGGCACCACTTCGCAGAGCGGCCTGCCTCCGGAAGCCGACGCCTCGCGACTCAAAGTCTAGGAGCACCACAAGTTCGCGTAAACCCCAAGGTCCAATCCGGAACCTAGGTGGATTTGCCAAAGCAGGAATGGACAGGCTGGCGATGGGCTATGGTGCCGATAATTCCAAAGCATCAGCCCGAAGAGTCTGCCCTGAGCTTGCCGAAGGGTCGATACAGCTTTTAGCCCAGGGCGTGAGCCCTGGGCCAAGCCCGAAAGACGGCACCAAGCGCCATTAGGGGCGACACAACCTACTTCGCCGCGGCGCGCCGTCGCCTTTCCGACTCGCGAATCTGGCGGCGGCGCCCGGCATCCTCGTAACGGCGCTTCTCTTCCTCGGTTTCCGGGATGACCTGAGGCACGGGTAGCCGTCGGCCGTGTCGGTCAATGGCCACAAAAGTCAGGTAGGCGGTGCTTACGTGTTGTCGCGTGGCAGCTATGTAGTTTTCCACCGAAACCTTCACGCCAACTTCCATGGAGGTGTGAAACACGCGGTTCACCGACGACTGTAGAATCACCAGGTCCCCCACGTGCACAGGCACCAGGAAGTCCAGGTGGTCAATCGAGGCGGTCACCACGTAATTGCGCGAGTGGCGATGGGCGGCAAGCGCGCCGGCCAGGTCAATCCAGTGCATCAGGCGGCCGCCCAGCAGCGCGTTGAGCGGGTTGGCATCGTTGGGCAGAACAATTTCCGCCATCTCCGACTGCGATTCTCGCACCGGCCGGGGAGTCAATTCCAGGTCTTTGCTCATGATTCAGTCGTGGGCTCCACGATAGGTCTCTCGCGGCGGGTCAGGTAACATTCCAGGTAGCATTCAGCCATTCTTTGCACGCGCGAGTCAGGATGGGCAGCGCACCAGCGCCCCAAAGCGGAATCGTATTCCAGTGCGCCATGGGCAGCAGGACGGTAGTCGCGTTCGCACACATATAACACTGTGACTAGGTTGTCCTTGTCGCGGGCGACAGAAAAGCGCACCGCATCCCAGGCGCGCTCGGGTGGCAGATGCGGACAGCCGCGGGCGTAGCCCAGATTGCAGAAGTTCGCCAACTCTTCCGGGCCGGGCACAAAGCTTTCATGGCCGGGAGCCGTGCACCTCCCGTGCCATCCATCGCCGAGTGGCAAGCGCGAGCGGTGCGGCCAGGCAATGGCTTCGAATTTCGCGGTAGGCATGAAGTAGGGGCAGGCCAAGAGGAATCTCCGGTACCCGGGACATTTTATCTTACCGAGTGGTCAGAGGTCGGTAGTCAGGAGGTAGCCGGATTCCCCGGCCGGCGACAGTCTGTGCCGCTTCCTTGATTCGTGCGGGTATAGTAACGTCTTTGACACAGCGATTTTGCTGACTACTGACTCCTGACTACTGGCTTTATGGACCGCGTTGCCATGCTGAAAGAAGTTCTAGGTCAAAACCCCAATGACGCATTTGCGCGTTACGGGCTGGCCATGGAGTACTCCAAGTCCGGGCAAGTGGAAGAAGCGCTGCACGAGTTCGGCGCTCTCCTGGCAGCCAATCCGGACTACACGGCAGGGTATTTCATGGCGGCGCAGATGCTGGCGCGGGAAGGGCGGGAAGAGGAAGCGCGCAAGATGCTGCGCGATGGTATTGCCGCCGCACAGCGCACGGGAAATCAGCACGCTCAGTCGGAGATGGAAGGCATGATGGGAGAATTGGAAGGCTAAGTTTGGAGTTTTAAGTTTTGAGTTACACGAGAACACTGTGTGGTTGTCTAGCTCTCAAGGGGCAATCCAAGAAGCTTGAAATTGGAAACTGGGAATCGGGTTTCGCACTTGAAACTTGAAACTATGGAGATGAACCGTGCGGAAGAAAATACTCCGCAACTCGGCAACTTCGTCGCGTAAGGCACTCCCTTCCGCCAGTCGTCCGCTTATGCCAGGCTACGGTATCAAAGGTCCGAAGGAAGGTACCGGGTTGCTGCCCTGGAAGTGGGCGCAAGAGCACCTGGAAAAAGCCCACAATTTCTGGGTGGCGAGCACGCGTCCTGACGGGCGGCCTCACGTGATGCCGGTGTGGGCCGTGTGGATGGAAGACGCGCTCTACTTCAGCACCGGCGCCAAGTCGCGCAAGGCGCGCAACCTGCGGGCGAATCCTGCTTGTGTGGTGTGTGCCGAGCACGCCCGTGGACAGATCGTGATCGAGGGCACGGCGAAGAGGCTGTCCGACAGCAAACTCTGGAAGCGCTTCGCGAGGGTGTACGAAAAGAAATATGACTTCGATATGTCCGGATATAGCGCGGAACCCTTGTACGTGGTTCGCCCGCAGACTGTGTTCGGCCTGTGGGAAAAAGATTTTCTGGGCAGCGCCACGCGTTGGAATTTCGGGAGTCGGTAGTCAGGGGTCAGGAGTCATGAAGTTAACGACAAGCCCTCGAGTAGACACTGCGGGCGGAAGCTGGGCCTTCGCTTCACGCTCGCAATTGGGAGGTGAGTACTAGGTACGGGCTACTAATGAATCGTGCGCGTCTTGCGCGACATGTAGTCCATCAGCAGGTACTGGCCCAGGGTGTAGGGAGTGGTGAAGTAGGCTTTGCCTCGGCACATCTCGGTGACCTTCTGCACAAATTGCACCAGACCATAATCCGAGGCCAGCATAAAGGTATTAATCAGCACCCCTGCTCGTTTGCATTTCGAAACTTCTTCCAGGGTCTGGCTGACCACCAGTGGATCAAGGCCAAAAGCATTTTTATAGATGCGTCCATCCTCGAGCGTCAGAGCCGAGGGTTTGCCGTCGGTGATCATGATGATCTGCTTCATGTCCTTGCGCTGGCGCTGCAGAATGCGCTGCGCCAGGCGCAGCCCCTCGCGGGTATTCGTGTAATACGGTCCGACTTTCACCCGCGCCAACTGCGAGAGCGGCACTTCTTCGGCGGAATCGTGGAACAAAATCAGCGACAGCGAATCGCCCGGGTACTGGGTGCGGATCAGGTGCGAAAGCGCCATGGCTACTTTCTTGGCCGGCGTGAAGCGGTCCTCGCCGTAAAGGATCATGGAGTGCGAACAATCCAGCATCAGCACCGTGGCGCACGAGGACTGATACTCGCACTGGTGTACCTGCAGATCGGAATACTCCATATTGAGCGGCAGCTTCAGGCCTTCGCGCTGGATGGCGCTGGAAAGAGTGGCGGTAATGTCCAGGTTCAGCGTGTCGCCAAATTCATACTGCTTGGCAGCGCCGCTGGTCTCGATTCCGGTGGCCAGGTCGCGCGTGTCGTGGCGCCCGAAGCTTGACTTGCCTAATGAGCCCAGCAAATCGCGCAACGCGCGGAAGCCCAGGAAATCCAGGCTCTTATCAGTGATTTCAAACCGCGCCTGCGACTGATTCTGCCCTACCTGCCCGCCTACGCTGGATTGTTTGGAGGGATCAGGGGGTTGGTCCACGCTGATGAAATCTTCCTGCTGCATGCGCTGGATCAGCTTGTCAATCAATTCGTCCAGCTTGCCCTCCATTTGCATTTGCTGCAGGCGCTCGCGCATCTCCTCGTCAATCAAGTCCCCTTCCAGCAGCGCCTGCTCAATGGCGCGGCGCAGTTCCTCCATGGTCTGCTCCGCGTCCTGCAGGTCGTAGAACATGTACTGGTCCTGGAAGCCGCTCTGCAGAAAATAGTCTGAAAGCGCGCTGAGCAGGTCCTCCATGCTCATTTCAGAGGCTGGGTCGGGAACGTACTTTTTGTACTTGATGAACTTCATAAAACACAAAGTAGCTGGTACCTAGCGGCTGGTAGTTGGTGGATGATCGACTAACTAGCAGCTACCGACTACCAGCAACAGGTTTCTCAGTTGTA
The DNA here is from genome assembly GCA_035252015.1 of Terriglobales bacterium. GTDB lineage: Bacteria > Acidobacteriota > Terriglobia > Terriglobales > Acidobacteriaceae > JAICWP01. The sequence goes on along the minus strand of DATFDP010000216.1, from coordinate 7,908 downwards.
CGGCCTTCTTCCCCGCGGTGGAAATGGCTCGTCTCGTTCATATGCTGGCTTTTCCGGACGCCGCGGCTGCTTCTCCCCGGCGGTGAACACGCGCTCCTCGCTGCGGCCAATCTTCTTGTGCGCGTACAGGCCCTCGAGAATGAACTCCGCGCCTGAAACCTGCAGCTCCTCCGCATCCTTAGGCTTGACGCCGAGCGCGCCCAGCTTATCCAGCAATCCCTGAATATTCTTCAGCTCCTGGAAGAGTTGTCTGGCATTGTTCGTGTCGGTCAGCTTGATTTCGCCGCCCAGGTCGAACCACGTGACCACCTGCTGCAGGTTGACGCCTCCGAAGTAGTCGTCGTAGGTTTTGGCGATGGCAGCACGAATCAGCTCGCGGCCAACGTTGTCGGCGCCACGCATTTCGCCTTCGTACTCCAGTTCCAGCTTGCCGGTAATGGCTGGCATCGCGGCGTAAACGTCGCCCACCCGGGGCACGACTAGGTCTTCGTGGTTGCGAATGGCGCGCCGCTCGGCATTGGAGATCACATTTTCCATGCAGCTGATGGGCAGGCGCTGACTGATGCCGGAACGCTTGTCTATGCGCTTATCCTCGCGGGCGGCGAAGGCCACGCGCTCGATCACTTCGCGCACGTACTTGGGAATCTGCAGCTTGTTGCCGTTGCGCTGTGTCCAGGCTTCCTGCGCCGTGATGGCAATTCCTTCTTCGACGCTGGCAGGATAGTGAGTGCGGATTTCCGACCCGATGCGATCCTTCAGCGGGGTGATGATCTTGCCGCGCGCCGTGTAATCCTCCGGGTTGGCGCTGAAGACCAGGGCCACGTCCAGGGGCAGGCGCACGGGATAGCCCTTAATTTGCACGTCCCCTTCCTGCATGATGTTGAACAGGCCCACCTGAATCTTGCCCGCCAGATCCGGCAGTTCGTTAATGGCAAAGATGCCGCGATTAGCGCGAGGCAGCAGCCCATAGTGCACCGTGAGTTCGCTGCTTAATTCGTGCCCGCCACGCGCCGCCTTGATGGGGTCAATATCGCCGATCAAATCGGCGATCGTCACATCCGGCGTGGCTAGCTTTTCCACGTAACGCTGCTCCGGCGCCAGATATGCGATGGGCATTGCGTCCCCTTTGTCGCGCAGCAACTCCTGGCAGCGGCGGCAGATGGGAGCGTAAGGGTTGTCATGAATTTCGCAGCCGGCAACATAGGGCAACTGCGGATCGAGCAGCGTGGCCAGTGCGCGCAGGATTCGGCTCTTGGCCTGACCACGCAGGCCCAGCAAAATGAAGTTATGCCGCGAAAGAATGGCGTTCACAATCTGCGGCACCACCGTATCGTCGTAGCCCACGATCCCGGGAAACAAGGGCCCTTCCTGCTGCAGCCGGGAGACCAGGTTATCCCGCATTTCATCCTTGACGCGCCGCGTGCTAAGCCGTTCTGCGGAAAAGGCGCTGTGGCGTAGTTCGCCTAGAGTGCGCGGCTGATTCATGAAGACAGACCCCCACGGAAGAACAACATTGAGCCGATTATACGCTTAACCGGCGTGACCATTGCCGCCGGCCTTCTGACGGGCTTTGACCGCGCGGCGCAGGTTCGGCAGGATGGCCTCGTAATATTCGATAAGGCCAATGACCCGTTCGGATTCCGAGCGCAACCCCAGCAAAGTTTGCTTGAAGTCTAGGTCGAGGGGCAGGGTGCCGGCCAGATGGAAGGAAAGTTGCGGGTCCTCGGGATCGGGCGGTCCGGCCTCAGCGGCCAGCAGTTCCATGATCTGGGCGTGCAACTTAACGGCGCGCTGTACGTCTACGGACTTCTTCAGCCCAGGATCATCTTCAAAATAGACCACCTCGCCCTGCAGGAACGAGCGCTCGTGGTTGACGTTGCGAATCTGGAAGCGCCGGCGGCCTTCGCTCACAATGTCCAGACGGCCATCGTCATACTTCTTGGTGACGGCCACAATTTCAGCAGTACAGCCGATTTCGGCCAGCGCGTTTTCCTTGGCCCGCACCACTCCAAACGTCAGCTTGCGGTCCAGGCACTCACCGATCATCTCCTTATAGCGGGGCTCGAAGACGTGCAGAGGCAGCGGCGTGTCCGGGAACAAGACCACGTCCAGAGGGAACAGGGGCAGCAGGGGGCTTTCCAAAACTCCTCCGCCTCCCCGCGGCCGCCGGGGGGAGGACATTTCCGATTCTACTCCGCGGACTTGACTTCCCCACTGGCTCCGGAATACAAGCAGCGCATGGCCTCTGCACAGGGTGTAGACATCACGGGTCGGGTGGTGGTGGTCACCGGCGCGTCCATGGGAATTGGCGAAGCCCTGGCGCGGCTTTTCGCCGCGCGCGGCTGCAGCGTGGTGCTAAGTTCGCGCGACGCCGGACGCGCCGAAGCCGCCCGCCAGCGCATCGCTCACAGCGAGCGCACGCTGGCCCTTTCCTGCGACGTCCGCAACCGCGAAGAAATTGACAAGGTGGTGAGCCTCACCCTGCACCACTTCGGGCGCATTGACGTCTGGATCAATAACGCCGGTTATGGGATGAGGGATTCAGTGGAAATGATGGACATGGCGGAGTGCCGCTCCCTGTTCGACACCAACCTGTTCGGCGCTATCCATGGCATGCAGGCGGTGATCCCTGTGATGAAGCAGCAGGGCTTGGGAACCATCATTAATATTTCCAGCGTGGCGGGACACATTCCGTTGCCATACTCGGCAGCTTACAGCGCCAGCAAGTTCGCCATGAACGCCATTGGCAAGGCAGCCCGTGGAGAGTTGCGGGGTACTGGCGTACACGTGCTCACCGTATGCCCAGGATTTGTGAAAACTAACTTCCAGGAGAACCGGGTGCCGGGCAGGTCGGGAATGGAATTGCGGCGGCCAGCTCGCGGAATCAGTGCTGAACGAGTGGCCCGGGCGACGCTGCGCGCCTATCTGAAGAACAAGCGCGAAATTGTGGTGCCCTGGACCAATCACATTTACCTGAAGTTCTACCAGCTTTTCCCCCGTCTGGTGGAGGACAGCATGGCGCGCATGGGCAGGCCGCTAAAAAAGCACACAGCGGAGACGAGCGGCGCAAGAAGATAGATTTCAAAATTTCGAGTTTTCAGCGTCCTCTGCGATGTTGGTTTATGGCAGGCGGCCCACTCAAGCCCGATTTTGGCCTGAGTGGGAGAGGCTGAAAACCGTGCTCGGCCTCATTGCAGCTCTGCTAACCATGGAACCTTTTTCATCCTGAGCCCAGCGAAGGACCTGCTTTACTCTGCTTTCCCCTGCGGTTTTTGGTTTATGCGGTGTGGGCCATGACCACCGCTAACGCTGCGATGGCCGCGGTTTCGGCGCGCAAAATCGCAGGTCCCAGCGAAGCCGATTTCCACCCCGCGTCGGCGAATGCCTGCAGTTCCTCATTGGTCCAGCCGCCTTCGGGCCCAATTGCCAGCAGCAGGGAAGAGCCGCCGGCGGAAGCACAAAGTTCCCGAAGCGAACTCGCTGTTTCAGCCTCCGAGAGCACAATTCGAGGTTCGCCCGGGAGAGCCAGCATCTCGTGCAGCTTCACGGGATTGGCAATTCCCGGTGGAACCGCCCGCCGTGACTGCTCGGAAGCCTCGCGTGCAATGCGCCGCCACCGCTCGACGCGTTTAACGGCGGCTGCCGCCAGGTGGGCATCGGTTCGCCGGGCGGCGAAAGGCACAATGCGCGTCACACCCAACTCGGTGCACTTCTCGATAGCCCACTCCATACGATCGAACTTGAAAATCGCCAGCGCCAGCGTGACCTGCGCAACGGGAACGGCTTCCAACTCATCCCCCAATTCAAATTCCACACGCTCTTCGGAAACTGAAACAACGCGCCCACGCCGTACCACTCCGTCAGCGGCAATATCAAACTCCTGCCCTGCCCTCGCCCGCAGCACCCGCGCCAGGTGTGCAGCGTGCTCTCCCAGCAACACAGCGCGATTGCCGCTCACCTGATCGGCAATCCAGCGGCGCCGCATCATCGCAGGAGCACCAGCCAGGTGGCCACTGCCGCGGCCGCGTACAGCACGCCAAACAGGATGTTCTGGGATTTCAAACTGGAGGTATCGAAGCGCTTGGTGTTGCCCACCATTTCCACCCCGCTCAGCAACCCGATGGCCGCGGCCAGCACCAGCCACGCCTGCTGCCGCCACAGAATGGCGTAGAGAACCGCAGCCAGAATGGAAATAATCGCCGACACCAGACCAATTTTGAAATAACGGGAGCGTCTCTGGGGAGCAGCCATGCGCTCGCCGGTCAGCACCGCCACCCGCTGCGGCATGGCCAACCGCATCACTGCCGGCAGTACGGTTACGAACAAAAGAAAGTAGGCGTAATAATGCTCAAACCTGGCCAAAGATGTCTTTCACTTTGCTGAGCAGAGTCTTGCGCTGAGGCTTGTTTTCAATGCGCCCCAGTCCGTCCAGTTCCTGCAGTAGTTCACGTTGGCGTTTGTTCAGCTTGCTGGGTGTCTGTACCTTGATTTCTACGAACAGGTCGCCCTTCCCGTGGCTGTTGACCACGGGCACTCCCTTATGGCGCACGCGGAAAGTAGTACCCGACTGCGTGCCCTCAGGAATTTTCAGCAGGTGCTCGCCTTCCATGGTCGGCACCATGATCTCCGTGCCCAGCGCCGCTTGCGAAAACGAAACAGGAATTACGCAGTGCAGGTCGTTTCCTTCCCGGTCGAAAAAGGCGTGCTCCTTCACGTGCAGCACGATGTAGAGGTCGCCAGCAGGGCCGCCATTGGCTCCCGCCTCCCCCTGCCCCGCATAGCGGATGCGCGTGCCGTCTTCCACTCCCGCCGGCACCTTCACCTCCACCATACGTTCCTGCAGCGTGCGCCCCTGTCCCTTGCACTTGGGGCAGGGATCTGTAATCACGCTGCCTGCACCCTGGCACGTAGGACACGTGCGCGCGATACTGAAGAACCCCTGTTGATAGCGAACCTGCCCGCGGCCTCCGCAGGTGCGGCAGGTGACCGGCGCTTTGCCCGGCGCCGCGCCTGAGCCTTTGCAATCTTCGCAAGCCTCGTGCCGGCGGACCCGCACCTGTGCGCTGGTGCCAAACACCGCCTCGTCGAATTCCAGGGTCAGATCTTCGCGCAGGTCGGGACCGCGCTGCGCCCGGCTACGCCCGCGCCGGCTTCCGCCTCCAAACAGGTCGCCAAAACCGAAGAAGTCGCCGAATATATCGCTGAAATCCTGGAAGATGGTGGCGTCGAAGCCGCCGAATCCGCCGGCGCCTCCGCCCGCCGCCGTGCCCACGCCCGCGTGCCCGAAGCGGTCGTATAGGGCCCGCTTCTGCGAGTCGGCCAACACGCTGTACGCTTCGGTCGCTTCCTTGAATCTTTCTTCCGCGTCCGGATTGCCCGGGTTGCGGTCGGGATGGTATTGCAGCGCCAGCTTGCGGTAGGCGCTCTTGATTTCCTGCTCGCTGCAGGTGCGGGCTACGCCCAGCACCTCGTAAAAGTCGCGTTTGCCGTTACTGGTTGGAATAATCAGTCCTCGTATTGCTTTGAAATTTTATTTCTTGGAGTTGCGCGCCACCCGCACCATCGAGGGACGCAGCAGGCGCTCCTTCAGCTTGTAACCGCGTTGCAGTTCATCCACAACATGGTGGTCCGGCACCGCGTCACTGTCTACCATTTCGATGGCTTCGTGCAGCCGCGGATCAAAAGGCTCGCCTTTGGCCGGAATCGGATGCAGGCCCAGCTTTTCCAGCGTGTCCTGAAATTGTTTTCGGATGAGCTCCACCCCGGCGCGAAAGTCGTCAGGTTTCTGCACCTTACTTTGCAGGGCGCGATCGAAGCTGTCTAAAATCGGCAGCAGGTTCTTGATGGCATCCGCCAGCGCGAAGTCCTTGTAGTCCTGTTGTTCGCGTGCGGCGCGCTTGCGCGCGTTGTCGAACTCCGCCTGCAGCCGCGCCATGCGGTCCAGCAGCAGGTTGCGTTCCGCCTGCGCCTTCTCCAACTCGCCGCGCAGCGCTGACACATCGTCGCCCGCCGCTGGAGCTTGTGCCTGTTCCTCCGATGTCTCCTCCGCTGTCTCCTCCGCCGGAGGCAGTTCGTGTTCCAGGTCCAGATCCCGTGATTCCGTTTCTGTTTTACCGTTGCCCCTTGCCATAGTTCACTCTGTTTCGTTCAGGATTCGATCGAAGAGGCGTGCGATGTACGACACCGCCGTGATGGTGTGCTCATAATCAATGCGTGTCGGCCCGATTACCGCCAGCGAGCCCATCACCTCGCCGCCCACCCGCGCCGGCGCCCCAATCAGCACCAGGTTGCGCATATGCGGCTGGTTCTCCTCCAGGCCGATGATCACCCGCACCGCCTCTTCTTTGGTGTTGAGATAGGCGCTCAGCAGGTCGGCCAGCTTTTCTTTTTCCTCCAAGGTTTTGAGCAGTTCCTGCAGTCGCTGCCGGTCCTCTTCGCTGACTACCAGGTTGGAAGTGCCCTCCACCCAGACGGTTTGCTTACTCTGCTCGCTTTCCAGGGCTCCTTCGCGATAGAGCGCCTCCACCGACTGCATCAGCCGGTCATACTCGCTGCGTTCCCGCTCGATGCGGCGCGCCAGCTCCGTGCGCAGCGCTTCCAGAGTCCAGCCTCGGAAATTCTCGTTGATGTAGCGCGAAGCCGAGTCCAGGTCCGCCTGCTCCAGGTCGTGGCTCATGCGCAACACGCGGTCGCGCACCACACCCGAGCGCGTCACCACCACCGCCAGCACCTTCTGCTCCGCCAGGCGTGAAAAGTAGACGTGATCGAGCGCGTTGCGCGAACCGCCCGTCGTCATAGTCACGCCCACGCTGTGCGAAATCAGCGACAGCACGTGCGAGGTCCGCTCCATGAACTCGTCGGGGTTGCTGATCCCGCGCAGCACGCCCTTGATCATGTTCGCGTCCGCCGGAGCAATCTGCGCCTTTCCCGTGAGTTGCTCAACGTAATAGCGATATGCCTCGCTTGTGGGCACGCGTCCTGCGGAAGTATGAGGCTGCTCCAGGTAGCCCGCATCTGACAGGTCCGCCATTACGTTGCGGATAGTTGCCGCGCTCAGCCCTTCCCGGCTGCCCCGCGCCAGCACACGCGACCCCACCGGCTCGCCTGTGGAGATGAATGTCTCCACAATCGCGGTCAGAATCTCGCGTTCCCGTTCCCCTTTGGGCCCAGGCTGTGACATTGCAATTACGACGAGCGCCCCGTGAACCGCTCAGGATCGCTCGCGAGTTCTCCTAAGTACTTTAGATGCTGCCGCTTAGCTCACGATTCACGTCCCACAGAACTCTCCTTGCACCAGGCCAGCCTGGCTTCGGGCAGCTTGACCACGCCCCGCTTCAAGGATAGCTTAATTTCCTTCGTGTCAAAACTGCTAAAAGTCTCCCGCAGGTGGTTTTTGAAGGCCTCCGCCGCATTGGGAGGATGGACTGCCTTCGCGGCGGCGCCACTGTTCAATAACATGCCCAGCACTCGTCAAAGCAAGTCTGCCAAATCGGAAAGCAAGCCCGGCGTCGTCGTGGTTGGCGCCGGTGCCTTCGGGGGCTGGACCGCCCTCCACCTGCTGCGCCGGGGTGCGCCGGTGACCCTGATTGACGCCTGGGGTCCCGGCAACTCCCGCGCCAGTTCCGGTGGCGAGACCCGCATTATCCGCGGCACCTATGGCCCCAACCAGCCTTACACCAAAATGGCCGCCCGCGCCCTCCAGCTCTGGCAGGAAAACCAGAAGCGCTGGAACCGCGTGCTCTTCCGCCGCATGGGCGTGCTTTGGATGATCGCTCGCGAGGACGATTCCTACGAAAAGGGCTCTCTGCCCATGCTGAAGGAAGCCGGCATGCCCTTCGTGGAGATGAACTACAACGACCTCTCCCGCGCCTACCCGCAGGTGAACTTTGACGGCGTGCGCTGGGCCAT
>DATFDP010000215.1:0-10515 GCA_035252015.1 Terriglobales bacterium | reverse complement strand
GCTCTGGGTTTCGCGCTGACCGCGCCCGGATACTCGGTAGGCGACATCAACGACTGGTTTGAGGGACAGAGGGTGAGCGGGGAGCACCTCGAACCATTTTTTGATGAGCTCGACCGAAAGCTTCTCGGCGGTGAACTCGCAGTCCCGGTGTTCGTTATTCAGGGCGCCGAGGACTACACTACGCCCGTAAGCCTGGCCAAGAGCTACCTGGATTTGCTGCGCGCGCCGCACAAAGGGTTTGCGACGATCGAAGGCGCCGGGCATTTTGCCGTGTTCACCAAGCAGGACGAGTTTCTGAAGGATCTGCGGGAGCAGGTGCTTCCTTTCACGCACTAAGAAGCGAAACACGCTCCAGCAGTTTTGAATGTGCAGCCGCGACGGCGAAGGTGTCGGGCGGTCCGCCAGCCACTCAGCCAGCTTCCTCCAGCGCTTGCGCCAGGCGTCCCACGCCACTGCGCAATTCAGGCACATCCACGGCGGCGAACCCCAGGAGCAAGCCCCGACTCCTTCGGCAGCGGGAATAGCGGCTCAGGGGCACGACTTCCACCTCGTGCTTTGCGGCGGCAGCAGCGGCCTGCTCGGCGCTCATTTTTCCTTTTAGCCATCCAATCGTCTGCATGCCGGCTTCGACGGGCGGAATTTCCAGCAGCCCGGCCAGGCGGCTGTGGGCTGCCTCAAGGAAAGCTTCCAGACGCTCAGCATAGAGCTCGCGCATGCGGCGGATGTGGCGGGCGAAGTGGCCTTCGCTGATGAAGTCGCAGAGAATCGCCTGCTCCATCAGCGGAGGGTGGTGGGTGCTGGAGGATTCGGCGGCGGCGAAGACATCCACCATGTCCGGCGGTATCACCAGGTAGCCCAGGCGAAGGGCAGGGAAGAGGACGTCGCTGAAGCTGCCGGAGAAGATCACCACACTGCTGCGGTCCAGCCCTTGCATGGCGGGAATGGGACGGCCGGCGTAACGGTACTCGCTGTCGTAGTCATCTTCAAAGATCAAGGCGCCGGATTCGCGCGCCCACTCCAGCAGTTCCAGGCGACGGCGGAGGCTCATTGTTACGCCCAGAGGAAACTGGTGGGCGGGAGTGACGTAAACCAGCTTGGCGCGCCGCCAGTGCCGTTTGCCAAACTGCAGGTCTAAGCCTTCGCTGTCCACGGGGGTTCGGCAGATGCGTGCGCCCACGGCGCGGAACACGATGGCGGCGCGCGGATAGCCCGGCTCCTCCATCCAGACCGGGTCGCCTGGGTTGAGGAGGAGGTGGGCGGTGCGGTCCAGCGCTTCCTGCACGCCGGAAACGATGAGCACCTGTTCGGGAGAGCACTTCACGCCGCGGGATGTGTTCAGATACTCGGCCACGGCCTGGCGCAGCGGGCGATAGCCGAGGGGGTCGCCTCCGGCCAGCAAGCGCCAGGAAACGCGGCGGAGGCGGCGGGCCGCTACTTGGGCCCATAAAGCGGTGGGAAAGGCGTCTAGAGCCGGCAGGTTGGCACGGAAGGCCCGGACGGCGTCGCGTTCGATAGCGGGCATGGGCTGCAGGCGGCGGGCGTAGTCAGAAAGCGTTGGGCGGCGCCGGCGAAGACTGCCCTGGGCCTTCACACGGCCGACCTGCAGCAATTCTTCCGGTAGCACTTGGCTGACGTAGGTGCCGGAGCCGGTCTTGCCTTCCACATAACCTTCTGAGCCCAGTTGTTCGAAGGCGGTCACAATGGTGCCGCGAGAGAGGCCGTATTCGCGGGCCAGATCACGGGTGGCCGGCAGACGCGCTCCAGGCTGCAAACGGCCCGCCAGAATGGCGGAGCGCAGCTCATCATAGAACCAGCGAAAGCGCGGCGTGTGCGGAGGCGGGAGAGGCAGCGGCAGGGGCAGGGTAGTGGCCTTCTTAGGCACCATTAAATGGTACAGCAAAAATCGCCTAAATGGACCTTCCTAGAGGACCAATATTTTCCTATCCTGAGGGCAGAGGCTAGGAGCACCAACATGTCTGAAAAGAACGGAAGTGGGAGCCTGCGGCTGAAAACCGGGCTGGCGGAGATGCTGAAGGGCGGCGTGATCATGGATGTGACCAACGCCGAGCAAGCGGAGATCGCCGCGCGGGCGGGGGCAGTGGCGGTGATGGCGCTGGAACGCGTGCCGGCGCAGATTCGCGCCGAAGGCGGCGTGGCGCGCATGGCTTCGCCCAAAAAGATCCGCGAAATCATGGAGGCGGTGGACATTCCGGTAATGGCCAAGTGCCGCATCGGCCACTTCGCCGAGGCTCAGATTCTGCAAGCGCTGGGAGTGGACTACGTTGATGAGTCGGAAGTGCTCACCCCCGCCGATGAAGCCCACCACGTGGATAAGCACGCCTTCACCGTGCCCTTCGTGTGCGGGGCGCGCAATCTGGGCGAAGCGCTGCGGCGCATTGCCGAGGGGGCGGCCATGATCCGCACCAAGGGCGAGGCGGGCACCGGAGATGTGGTGCACGCGGTGAAGCACATGCGCCAGATCATGCAGGAGATGCGCGAGCTTACCGTGCTGCGCGACGAAGAGCTCTATGCGCGCGCGAAAGATTTGCAGGCGCCATATGAACTGGTGCGCATGGTCGCGCGGGAAGGGAAGCTGCCGGTGCCGAACTTTTCTGCTGGCGGCATTGCCACCCCGGCGGATGCGTCGCTGGTGATGCAGCTGGGAGCGGAGTCGGTGTTCGTGGGCTCCGGCATCTTTATGAAAGATTCCATCAACTTCGCCGACCCGGAGGAGGCGGAGCGCCGGGCCCGCGCCATTGTGCGCGCCACCACGCACTACAACGACCCTAAAGTGTTGCTTGAGGTTTCCGAGGACCTGGTCGGCGCCATGAAAGGGCTGGCAGTGGCGGCCATCGCGGAGTCGGAGATGCTGCAGAAAAGAGGGTGGTAACCGCGCGGCAAAGCCGCGGCGAGGCACTTAGCACTTGGCAATTAGCACTTAGTCAGTCAGCTTTCTTGCTGATTCCTAAGTGGCGGTTCAGAGGCTAAATGCTAAGTGCCAATTGCTAACTGCTACTCACGCACATGAACAAATCACACACTGAACCATTACTCACGCCTCGCACCACCCTGGGTCGCCATCCCGAGCGCGGCACGCACGAGCGCGAAACCATTAATCAGATTCTGGATGAGGGTTTCGTTTGCCACGTAGGTTTCGTCAGCGATGGCCAGCCCTACGTAATTCCCACTGGCTACGCCCGGGTGGGCGACACGCTTTACATTCACGGTTCGGCGGCCAGCCGCATGATTCGCAACCTGGAGAAGGGAATCCAGATGTGCGTTACCGTCACCCTGCTGGACGGGCTGGTACTGGCGCGCGCCGCCTTCAGCCATTCCATGAACTATCGCTCGGTGGTGATTCTGGGAAAAGCATCTTTGGTTGAGGACCAGGAGGAGAAGATGGCCGCGCTGCAGGCCGTCACCAACCAGATTGTTCCCGGGCGCTGGGCGGAAGCAAGGTGGCCGACGGAGCAGGAATTGAAGGCTACCAGCGTGCTCAAGCTGCCCTTGACCGAGGCTTCGGCGAAGATCCGCACTGGCGGGCCCAAAGACAAAGAGGAAGATTTGAATTTTCCGGTGTGGGCGGGAGTGCTGCCGCTGAGCCTGGTTCCAGGCAAGCCAGTGGAGCACGAGGCCAGCGCGGTGCATGAGGTTCCGGAGTATGTGGTGAGGTACTCGCGCCCCAAGGCGCGCGAGTAGCACTTAGCATTTAGCACTTGGCATTTGGCCGTGCAGGTGGGTTGCAGTTGCGACACCAAGCGTGGCTGGCTAAGTGCTAATTGCTAAGTGCCAACTGCTTCTTTTATGAAGATTGGAGTTCTAGCCTTACAAGGCGATTTCGACGCACACCGTAAACGGCTCGAGGAGCTGGGCGCGGAGGTGGTACTGGTGCGCAATCCGGAGCAGTTGGACGAAATCGAGGCCCTGGTAATCCCGGGCGGAGAATCCAGCACGTTCCTCAAACTCCTGGGTGAGAAGGGATTTGAAAAGCTGAAACAGTTTGTGCGCGCCAAACCTACGTTCGGCACCTGCGCCGGAGCCATCCTGCTGGCCGAGCAAGTGGAGAACCCGCATCAGCCGGGGTTGGGCGCGCTCGACATCACTGTTCGGCGTAACGCCTACGGACGGCAGATTGACAGCTCCATCCGGCAAGGCAAAACCACCCTGGGCGGCGATCCGCTGGAAATGGTATTTATTCGAGCTCCGAAAATCGAGCGGGTGGGCAGGGAAGTGGAGGTTCTGGCCCGCGAGGGCGATGATCCTGTGCTGGTGCGGCAGGGAAAAACCATGGCGGCAACCTTCCATCCTGAGCTGAGCGAGGACATGCGGGTGCATAAGGCGTTTCTGGAGTTGGTGGGAAAGGCGTAGCGTTCAGCAGTCAGCGGTCACCCATCGAACTTGAAAGCGTTTTCGGGTGCCGCCCCTATGGGGCTTGAATTATCCTTCGCAACCTTTCCCAGGGCACACGCCCTGGGCTAAAAGCTGTTTCGCCCTTCGGGCTGGGGCGGCTGGCGCCCGACATCCTGCCATCACGGTACTCAGCCGCGTGGTTCAAGAACCGGCAGTATCGTCTGCACAATTTGCCCCGAACCTTGCAATGAACTGCGGGCGCTAAATGCTGAGTGCTGAAGGCTAACTGCTGTTGACCGGCTGAATGCTGAGCCCTGACTGCTGAGTGCTTGTTCCTCCTGCGCTATACTTGGCCTAATGCCGCAGGCTCCGGAAAAGACCTTCTACATCGAAACTTTCGGCTGCCAGATGAACGTCCATGACTCGGAAAAGGTCATAGGCACGCTCCTGGCGCAGGGCTATCGCCAGGTCGAAAGCGTGGAAGCGGCCGGCCTGATCCTCTACAACACCTGTTCCATTCGCGACAAAGCCGAGCAGAAGGTCTTTCACCGCCTAGCCGATTTCAAGAAAATGGCCGCGCAAGGCAAAAAGTTTGCAGTGCTCGGCTGCGTAGCGCAACAGGAAGGCGAAAAAATCTTCGAGCGAGCGCCCCATGTTGCCATGGTCTGCGGCTCAGCTTCCTACCGCAACCTCCCGGAAATGCTGGTGCAAATTGAGGCAGGGAAGCAGCGCGTGACCGGCTTGGACGACCGGGCAACCGACGAATGCTTTGAAACCGAGTTCACTTCGCGCTCCAACCCCCACCGCGGCTATATCACCATCATCGAGGGCTGCGACAAGTTCTGCGCCTTCTGCGTGGTGCCTTACACCCGCGGCCAGGAGCGCAGCCGCACCTCCGCTTCGGTTCTGGAGGAAGCTACGGGGATGGCCGACGCCGGCTACACGGAAATTCAGCTGCTCGGGCAAAACGTGAACTCCTACCGCGATCCGTCAGGAAAAAAGAGCTTTGCCGAATTGCTGGCGGCAGTGGGGGAAGTGCCGGGCATCCGCCGGGTGCGCTTCACCACCTCGCATCCGAGGGATTTTGGCCGCGACATTGTGGAAGCGATTGACGCAGTGCCGCCACTTTGCAACCAGGTGCATCTACCGGTGCAGAGCGGCTCCAGCCGCGTGCTAGGCCTAATGCAGCGTCTGTACACGCGCGAGCAATACCTGGAGCGAATTGGGTGGATGAAGGCGGCGCGACGGCCGATCAGCATCAGCACTGACATTATTGTGGGCTTTCCCGGCGAAAACGAAGAGGATTTTGAGCAAACGCTCTCGCTGCTGGACGAAGTAGGCTACGACAGCGTGTTTTCCTTCAAGTATTCGCCGCGGCCCAATACCCCGGCGCTGAAATTTATTGATCACATTCCCGACCAGGAAAAAACGCGCCGTTTGGCGGTGCTGCAAGAAAAACAGAAGCAGATTCAGAGCCGCAATAACCAGAAACAGGTTGGGGAAGTGCTGGAGGTAATGGTGGAAGGCCGCAACCTGGCGCGCGGGCAATGGATTGGGCGCACTACGCAGAATAAAGTGCTAAACTTCACCGCCTCAGAGGACGCAGTCAGCGGCAGTTATGTAAAGGTGCGGGTGACTCAGGCGTTTCCCAACAGCCTGGTGGGCGAACTGGCGCCGCCTGGGACGGGATCCGAAGTAAACCACTTTTTAAACAGCCAATCGCAGCAATTGGCGTTCTAATGTAGGAGGCACTGGGGACTCCGGCGGCCAGGAGGGACACGATGGAAGTGGAGATGAAAATTCGCGGGTTGATGATGGACCCGGTGACTAACATGCCCATCGTGATCCTCAAGGATGTGGCCGGGGATTCGGTGTTACCGATCTGGGTGGGGATTTACGAAGCCAACGCCATCGCCCTGGAAATTGAAAAGGTCACCACGCCGCGGCCCATGACTCACGACCTGCTCAAGAACGTACTCACCGGCCTGGATACTGCGGTTCACAAAGTAGTGGTGACAGAGCTGCGCGAGGACACATTCTTCGCCGTGATCTGGCTGGAGCGCGATGGGCGCATCATCAGCATTGATTCCCGGCCTTCGGATGCGCTGGCCCTGGCATTGCGCGTGGATTGTCCCATATTCGTCGAGGATGATGTGCTCAAGTCTTCCAAGCTGGCGAGTTCGGTTTCCGACCGCGTCTCCAGCGAGGAGCTGCGGAAGTGGCTGGAGAACCTGAATGACGAGGACCTGGGGCGATACAAGATGTGATCAATTGAAGAATGAAGAACGGTGATTGAAGAATTTACGCCGACCCGGTGTGACATCACCCTGCAATCATAGAGCTTTTCATTCATCATTCTTCACTCATCACTGATCATTCATCAATTCCGCATGCCCGATCCCGCCGAACAACTGCAGCGCATCTACCTGGCGGGATTTCAGCTGGAAACGTTCGAACGCTTTCCCAAAGCCATCGGCGCCGTACGCGACAACGTGATCGCGCTGCTGGAGGCCACGCCCGAAGGGCTGCGCATGATCGGCACGCCAGGATGGCGCATGGGCGAAGCCATGGGTGTGCTGATCCAGATGGGCGGGTGGCAGGTTTTCCAGTACAAGCAGGAGATCGTAGAGGCCACGCCGGAAAGGCTGGAGACGGTGAGGCGAGTGCGCGAAGAACTAGAGAATCTGCTGGCAAGAGCTTAAGGCAGAGGGCGCAGAAGATGACGATGTCCGCAGGGCCAACCTGGGGTATCGTCCCAGGCGCCCGAGGTTTTCAATCGTCAATCGATCATCAATCGTCAATGTGCTCATGGGTATCCGCAGTGACCGCAGGCAAAGACCAAACCCTGGGGATTGGTGCCGGCAGGGAACGGGAAGCCCTGCACAACCGTCAGGGCGCCGCCAGCTGCGAAGGTAAAGCCGCTCAAATTGTTGGAGCCGGCATTGGCCACGTAAAGGAAGGATTGCTGTGCCCCATTGCTGACGGGCGGCGAGAAGGCAATCATGGCCGTGGGCTGAGTACCAGCCAGGAAGGGCGATCCGACCACCGGTGTAAGCCTGCCGGTATCCAGCGCGGTTGTAAAAGCGGAGACATCGCCCGAGCCGGAATTGGCGACGTAAAGGGTTGGACTACGGTAAACCAAGGCGCTCGGCGAGAAACCGGCAGAAAAGGGCGAAACTGGCACCTGGGTAAGAAAAGTTCCGGTTCCCGCGCCACTGGTGATCCTGTAGACAGAGACATTGTTCGACGCTGAATTGGCGGCAAAGAGAAACCCGTCGCCGATCGCGAGTGCCACCGGCGCCGCACCGGCCGGAAATGGCGAACCAGGAACGGAGGTCAGGAGCCCGCTGCTTAGATTCACCGAGAACACCGAAATGCTGTTGGAACCCTTGCTGGCAACAAAGAGAAAGTTGCAGGCAGGATCCGTCAATACGGCGGCCGGCTGGGCGCCGGCGGAAAAGGGGGAGCCGGGTACGGGGGTGAGCTGGCCAGTGCCGGTAATGTTGTAGCCCAGAACGGCGGAATCAGATGCCGCATAGAGGAAACGTGGCGGCGTGGGTCCGCCATTGCCCGGACAAAGGGCCAGCTGCCTGACCCCTGGAGCGGCCGCAGCCGGCGAGCCCGGCAAGGTCTGCAAGGCACCCGTATCGGCGTTAAAGCTGAACCCGCTGATGGTGCCGGAGCCCGAATTGGCGATATACAGCAGCTTGCCTGTAGCTACCATGCCGATGGGAGCAGCGCCGGGAGGCGGCAGGCTGGTGACTAGCTGGGAGGGTTTGCCGCCGGCCACGTTGATTCCGGTAAGCGTGCTGGCGCTGGTGTTGCTGATGTAAACAAAAGCCGGAGAAGAAGGCGGCGGTGGGGGTGGCGGAGGCGGTGTACCGAAATTCAATCCACCGCCGCACGCGCCCAGAAGCATTGCCAAAGCTAGCAGAAGTGCGATTGCCGAAAATCGGGCCATAAGCAGGGTTCCTTCGCTGCAAGCTTAGGCTGGAAATGCCGGTGCAGCAAGGTGCGGGGGTACAAGGCGGCGGACCGGCTATATTCGGCTACTTTACATAATACCTGTTATCGGACATTGAATGTAGGTCGGAGCGGCTAGCGCGCCCGGTTTGCTGTGGGCTGGGGTTCAGCGACTAAGACGATTCGAGGGTGAAATAGCGTGCCGGCCACTCGCGTCGCAATGGCAATCAGCTCGCTCTGGCCGTAGAAGACCTTTACCTGGCGTGCGCGCGACAACTCAGGCAGGTTCACAGCACGGCCGACACGAATCCGCGCCAGAATTTCTTCATTTGCCGTCACCCCAGGCATTTCCGGCAACAACTTCCTGGGGTGGATAAAGAGCTCCTCCGCTCGACCCTGCTGGGCGGCCTGTTCGAGTTCTTCGAGGCTATGGGCTTCGCTCAGGGCGAATTCACCCAGAGCGGTGCGGCGCAAGGAGGCTAAATGGGCCCCGCAGCCCAGGATATGGCCCATTTCATGGGCTACCGAGCGCATATAGGTGCCGGAAGCCACGCGGGCACGAAAACGGGCGCTTTCGCCATCCCAGTCAAGCAGGTCAAACTCTTTGATTTCAACCTCTACTGGCGCCAGTTCCACTTCGCGGTGCTTGCGGGCCAACTTGTAAGCGGGCACGCCACGGATCTTCTTGGCGGAAAACGGGGGCGGCATCTGGCGGATGCGCCCTCGAAAGTTCCCAGAAAGCTCACGCAGTTGTTCAAGTGTTGCTTTAACTGTTTGCGGCTCGGCCAAGGGCTGGCCTTCGGCGTCATAAGTATCTGTGGCAAAGCCAAAGCGGATCACACCCTCATAAGTCTTTTCTGACACTGTGTAGAACTGGGCCAGCCGGGTCATTCGCCCTGCTACCAGGGGCAGGACGCCGGTAGCCAGGGGGTCGAGGGTGCCTAGGTGACCGACCGAGCGCTCGTGCAGGATACGGCGCACACCATTGACCACGTCGTGGGAGGTCAGGCCGGCCGGTTTGTCTATTACCAGCACTCCATCCATAAAGGTCTGTCTGTTATCGTGAAGGCGGCGGCCCCATTCGGTCAACCGGCGGAGGAACTTCCCTGCCGTTAGTCCCGACACAGCTGGCACGAATCACGCATGATTCCCATCAAAGACGACACCCCGCGATTCAGCACGCCTTACATCACTTATTTTCTGATTGCGCTGAACACGGTGATTTTCCTTTATGAGGTGCTGGGCTTCGGGCCGCACGCCCGCAATCAGCTGATGTTCCAGCTTGGCATAGTGCCGGCGCGGATTACCGGCCTGCTTAACGGGGCGCCGCATGTTTCCGCGGACACTGCCTTGGTGCCCATACTGACCTCCATGTTCCTGCATGCCTCCTGGCTGCACCTGATCGGCAACATGTGGGTGCTGTGGATTTTTGGCGACAACATCGAGGACTACCTGGGGCACTTTGTCTACATCGTGTTCTATCTGCTCAGCGGGCTGGCGGCCGCCGTTGCCCACATTCTGCTGAACGCCGGCTCGACGCTTCCCACGGTGGGCGCCAGCGGGGCGATTGCCGGCGTGATGGGCGCGTATCTGGTGTTGTATCCGAGGGCCAAGGTGCTGACGCTGGTGCCGCTGATCGTGATTTTCACCTTCTGGTGGCTGCCGGCGTGGATTGTGCTGGGCTACTGGTTCGTGATTCAGTTCTTCAGTGGCGCCGCCACGGCGGTGGCAGTTTCCCATCAGACCAGTGGTGGGGTGGCCTTCTGGGCCCACGTGGGTGGATTTGTGGCCGGCATTGTGATGATCAAGCTCTTCCCTGCCCGGGTGCGGCGGCTGAGGTATGGAACGTGGTGAACCAGCAGTTGGCATTTAGCACTTAGCCATGAAGGGCCTCCATCGAGAAGGAAATTCAGGGACTAAATGCTAATTGCTAAAGGCTAAGTTCTGGCCTACAGCGCCCCTTGCGTCGGCATCAGCGTAATCTCCTCCATCGTGCTCTCCGGCGGCAGCAGAAGCGCATCGAGCACGGCTTGCGACACAGTTTCGGGGCGCAACATGCGCTTGCGGGGCGCATCCGGCCAGAACTGGTTCCAGATCTCAGTGTCAGTTGCGCCGGGCATGAGAGCAATTACGCGAATGCCGCGCGGGCGCAGTTCTTCGCGCAACGTGCGGGTGACACCCAGTGCGCCATGCTTAGCGGCG